>CAVEVJ010000056.1:0-5348 GCA_963619075.1 Acidaminococcaceae bacterium | reverse complement strand
GGAACGCGCCGATGTACAGGCCGATCATCACCTTATGCGGATGTTCGAAATTGGGTTGCTGATGTGCTTGCGATTGCTGCATGGCTGATTGTTGCGCCATTCGTTCTCTTCTCTTTCGTTCGTCTTTTCGTCACATACGTCTTTTTAGCTCGAAATCTCGCGTTTTCCGCACACGATCGGGCATACGAAAGCCCGGTCCGATAGGTTTCGGATCGGGCTGCGTCGCCTGTTTTTGAGCAAAAGAAAACCGCATGGCCAAGCCTGATATCTCGGCTAAGCCATGCGGTTTTTCAAAACAGTCGTCAAACTATCACGCTTGCGATTTCTTCGTAAGTTCGCCCGGCGTGTCGCCTGCGTTTTCCATTGACGCCTCACGCGTTGTACAGGCGTTCCGGCGACAGGGTCTCCTGTGTGGCGAGCACGATGCCGCCTGCCAGACCGGCGAAGCGTCCGAGCGGACTGCGACCGATGCTCAGGTTGCGCGTGGTCAGCGGGCGTGCGGTCCTGTATACGGTGGTGCGGATGGCGGTGAGCAGCTCGTCGCTCGCCTCCACGATGAGCCCGCCGACGATGACATGCCTCGGATTGAGGACGTTGCACAGCGTCGCCACCATGATGCCGATCGCCTCGCCTGCCTCACGCACCGCCTGCTCGGCACCGAGATTGCCGTCGCGCAGCCGTTCGATGAGCTGTTCCACGCTGTCCGACTCGTCGGCGGTCGGCGAAAGCGCCTGCATGCGCCGTAGCATGGCCGGTACGGATGCCTGTGTTTCCAAGCATCCGGTCCGCCCGCAAGCACATCGTTTCCGATTGCGCGGATCATATGACGTATGCCCGATTTCCCCGGCGGATCCGTCGAATCCGTGGAAGATGTGCCCGTCCTTGACGATGATGCCGCCGCCGATGCCGGTACCTATCTTCACTTCGATGATCGGCCGCTCGTCTTCGGGCAGTATCGCCGCGTCGCCCAGCGCGCGGATATTGGTGTCGTTCTCCACACCAACCGGGCAGCCAAGCGCGTCCTGCATGTGCCGCACCGCATCGAACGCATCCCAGCCGGGCATGATCGGCGGACGGATCGGCGCATCCTCACGAATGTCGATGCGCGCAGGCAGCGACAATACGGCATGCCGCAGCGGCAGGTCGGCATTCACCGCCGATGCCATGCGCCACAGCTGTTCGCTCACCCAGGCCAGAAAATCCTCCGGAGTGTAGTCGGCTATCGAAATCACATGCCATTCGTGTGCAAGCAGCCGCATGTTCATGTCGGCGATGCCGAGCATGGTGTGCCGGGCGCCCACGTCGGCCACGGCGATCAGACCAAGCCGATCGTCGATCACCAGTCGTTCCGCAGGGCGTCCACGGTCCACTGCGATCACGCCGGAAGTCGTCAGCACTCCCTTACGCAGCAGCCCGTCCACGCATGACGACACCGTCGATCGGGCCAAACCGGTTTCACGCACCAACTCGGCCTTGCTGTTCGCCTTACCGGAGGAGACCAGCAGTGCGACTTCGCTCGGTAGCTCGCTGCCGGTAACGGCCAACGTCCACGGCCGGTTCGGCAGGGTGAAACGCCACTGTTGTTTCGTCGACGATATTGCAGACCGCTTCATCGCAATCCTTTCAAAAATCGTTGAGATTCCAACGCTTTCGATATACGACAGATTAATGTCGAATTGCTACATAAATCTGTCGTTGAACCACATTAATCGAAATCGTATCGTAAGAACCACCTTAAGGAAAACGGCGCAAGCGCAGCAGCTTCCCCGTGTTGGTACCGACGAAGACAGCCATCATAAGAAAGGACCCGATATGGAAACCCCAAAGTTTGCGGTCTCGCTGATGTGCATGGACTTCTCCATCGCCGGCGAGCAGGTGAGCACGCTGAGCCAGCATGCCGATTCCCTTCATCTCGACATCATGGACGGCCATTTCGCTCCGAACCTCTCCCTGAGCCCGGAATGGCTCAAGTGGGTGCTGCCGCATAGCTCCGTACGCAACGAAGCGCATCTGATGACCACCGACCCCGACTATTGGCTGGAGCCGCTCGCCCAGGTCGGCGTGAACGTGATCTCGCCCCATGCCGAAACGCTCAACACGCATGCCTTCCGCACCATGAATTCGATCCGCGCACTGGGCTGCGGCACCGGTCTTGTGGTGAACCCGCTGACCACGTTCGAATCGATTCTGCCACTGATCGAACGCGTCGATCTGCTCACGCTGATGACCATCGACGTCGGTTTCGCCGGCCAGCCGTTCATCGACGAAATGCTTACCAAGATCGAGCAGGCGGCCAAGTACAAGTCCGACCACGGCCTGGATTACGAAATCCAGATCGACGGCTCGTGCAGCGAAAAGACGTTCGCCAAACTACGCAACGCCGGCGCGGAAACGTTCATCCTGGGCAATTCCGGCCTGTTCTCGCTCGACCGCGATCTCGACAAGGCCTGGGCCAAGATGCGCGCCAACTACGAACGCACCACCGGCGAGACGCTGCCGGCCGAAGACTGATTCGGTCCGTCGAATCCGTCGCGGCGACTCCTACCCATCATCACTTGGCGCAGGGCCGTTCCCTCTCCTTCATACCTTTCATCCAAATTCGGAACGGTTCTGCGTCACCCTCAGCCGTAGCGACATCCCGGTACGGCCACATCGATTCCACCAACCCTTCCCTTGCAATGGAGCAACCATGAACAACATCGATACAACTCCGGCACCCGCAATCGCCAACAACGAGCCGATCGTCGCCACCGCCGACAGCCCGGTCAATTCCGCCACGTTGAAGACCCCGGTCGTGCTTGGCATCGACATCGGAGGCACCAACCTGCGCGTCGGCCTGGTCGACGCTCTCGGTGCACTCGTCGATTCCCGTCGCATCAGTTCGCAGGAGGCTCTGAGCGGCAGCGATCCGATGACCAAGCTCGCCGACTATCTCGAAGGCTATCTTGCCGAAATGCTCGACGGCAAATACGAACTGAAGGCGATTTCCGTCGGTTTCCCGTCCGTCGTCGACGTTACACGCACCGTAGTGTTGCAGACCACGTTCATTCCGGGATTGAACAACGTGAACGTGCCGGAACGACTGAGCCGCTTCGGCGTACCGGTGTTCATCGACCGCGACGTGAACATGATCATCCGGTACGACGCGAAGCGCCTGAATCTGCAGAATCTCGAAGGTGTGACCTTCGGCTGCTATGTCGGTACCGGAATCGGCTGCGCGCTGGCGGTGGACGGCAAGATTCTGGCCGGCCTGCACGGCGTGGCCGGGGAACTCGGTCACATCTACGAAGCGACCGGCAGGACCTGCGGCTGCGGGTTGGAAGGCTGCTCCGAAACGGCCGCCTCCGGCAATGCGCTGGTACGTGAGCTCGAAGCGCACCATCCGGGCGCCTCCATCGACGACGCGTTCAGCGAGTATGGCGACGAGCAGTTCATCGATGACTGGCTGGAGCATCTCGCCTGGACCTTCTCAACCGTCATCAATCTGCTTGATCCGGCGAAAATCATCATCGGCGGCGGCGTGACGCAGATGAAAGGCTTCCCCAAGCAGCGGCTCGAAGAGAAAATCAAGCGCATGTCCCGCAAACCGTACCCGGCCGAGGATCTGCCGATCGTCTACACCATCCCCGGCAAATACGACGGCGTAATCGGCGCGGCGCTGTGCGCGCTCGAGCAGATCTGACGGCCTCCCTCTCATCATTCTTCCGGACGGAACCCGTTTCATCCTTTCTTACGGGCTTCGTCCGGGCATAATAATCACAGACGATCACCAACCGACGACATAGAACATTCCTGCTGTAAGGACGCAACATGACCAACGCAACCTCTTCCATGGCCGGCACCTCCGCCACCCGTAGCGGATATGGCCCACTGATGAAATTCTCCCTGCTTTCCGTTTCCCTGCTGCTCACCTCGTCGAACGCGATTTCCGGCGTGATGCCGGCGCTCATCAAGCAGTTTCCCAACCAGCCGCGTGCCAACGTCGAACTGTTGAGCACCGTGCCCTCGTTCTCGATGATCATCATGATCATCGCCTCCGGTTTCATCGCCCGTAAAATCGGTGACAAGGCCACCGTGACCGCGGGTCTGGTCATCGCCGCCATCTTCGGTATCATCCCGTTCCTCTTCACCGGCAATTTCTGGGTAATCATGGGTTCACGCATCGGCCTCGGCGTCGGATTCGGCCTGATCAACTCGCTGGCCGTCTCCATGATCGCCAAATTCTTCTCCGGCGACGAAAAGGCCACATTGATGGGGTTCCGTTCCGCCTTCGAATCGCTGGGCCAGTCGCTGATGACGCTCGCCGCGGGATTCCTGGTACTGCTCAGCTGGAACAGCTCGTTCCTCGTCTACCTGCTGGCCGTGCCGATTCTGATTCTGTTCGTCGCCTTCGTACCGAAGGAACCGGACGCTCCGTCGGACGCTGCCATCGATTCCACCGACTCCGATGCCGTCAAGCAGTCGGTGAACGGTCCGATTCTGCTAATCACCGTCTTCCTGATCGCCGCCGTGACCATGTACGTCGGCCTGACCACACGCCTGTCATCGGTAATCGCCGACTCCGGTTTCGGCACCATCCAGCAGGCTTCCACCCTGCTGAGCGTTATGACCATCGGTGGCATGCTGATGGGCTTCGCCTTCGGCTTCATCAATAGGGCCCTGCAAGCACAGACCCTGACCGTCGGCCTTGCGGCGCTTGCCGCAGGTTCGCTGGTAATCTACTTCGCACCGAATTTCATGGTGCTTTGCATAGGCTCGATGATTGCCGGAATCTCCTACCCGACCATGATTTCGTACACGTTCAACCAGATTTCCGAGGTCTGCCCGAAGGGTTCGGATACGCTGTGCACGTCGGTGGTGTTGGTCGGTTGCAATCTCGGCGCCTTCACCGCTCCATACACGCTGAAACTAGTTGGCGGTTCCGCCTTGAGCCAGCCGTATCTGGTGTATGGCATCGTGCTGTTGGTCATCGCCGTCGCTTATGCCGCCTATCATCTGATCCGCAAATAGCCGCCGCCGATTTTCGCGCATGGTCTTCCGAAAAACTCATTTCGGAAGACCGTGCGCGATTGCACTTCGCCCGTCACAGGGAATCGCCTCGACGATGCCCGACAATGCCTTTATCGGAACGTATCTACCGGGAACGATCCCTTGTGATTGCGGTCTTAGATTTCGCGGCTCGCGGCGGCTGCGGCGAATGCCGGCAGCGCGCGCGGGGCGTTGAAGCCCTTGGCTTCGAATTCGTCGTCGATCTTCTGGGCGATTTCGTGGCCGCGGCCCTTGTCGCCCAGTGCGCTGATGGAGCCTCCGAAGCCGCCGCCGGTCATGCGGGCGCCGTACGCGCCGTT
>CAVEVJ010000055.1:0-2106 GCA_963619075.1 Acidaminococcaceae bacterium | reverse complement strand
ACTCATATGTGGCCGAAACCGGTTATCCGGGATGCGGCACGCTTGCCTCATCGTTGAACTCCACGTCGTGCAATCTCGGTATCGCGCTCGGTTCCGCGGTGGGCGGTGTGGCTTACGATGCCGTGGGACTGCACTGGCTTGGTCCTATCGGTGCCGTTTTCGCCGCGTTGGCGCTGCTGATGACGGTGCTGTTGAAGATCGATGACAAGCGGCGTGCGGTTTGAGTGGGGCGGTCTTTTGAATATCTTCAAATGAACATCTTCGAATAAACGTCTTCGAATCGCATTGCTGTAATATCGGGCGGTGACGATGTTGTTTTTTCGAAGGCGGGGAAGCCATGTTCCATGCGCATAGTGAGGTGTGGCGGAAATCTCAACTTCTGATTCACTACCATACGCGGCGCTGTGCCGCGCGATTTGTGGCGCTTTTCCGCCCGTCACGTTCCTTCCTTGCTTGGTGAGAGGCTGCTATGGCTTTGGGTATCGATGAGAAAATCAAAGGCGTCAATCTTGGCAATTGGCTGGTTCTGGAGAAATGGATGTCTCCCGCGCTTTTTGACGAATGCGGTGAGGAGGACGAAATCTGGATGCATCGCACGTTGAGCGCCGATCGACTTGCCGAAACGTTACGTGATCATCGGGATACCTATGTGACGATTGACGATTTCCGCACTATCGCAGCGCATGGCTGCAATCTGGTACGGCTTCCCGTTCCGTATTTTGTGTTTGGCGACATCAAGGGCCACCCCGGTTGTATTGAATACGTTGACAAGGCTTTCGATTGGGCCGAGCGGACCGGATTGAAGGTGATGCTGGATCTGCATACCGTTCCGGGATCTCAGAACGGATACGACAACGGTGGCATTACCGGCGTGTGCAAGTGGGCCAAGAGTCCGAAGGCGGTCGAATATTCGTTGACCGTGCTGGAACGGCTGGCCAAACGTTACCGGGACAGGCCGTCGTTCTGGGGCGTGGAGGTGGTCAACGAGCCCATCAGCTGGATCGTCTATGCCACGGCACCTTCGACAGGCCAGGCCAAAAACAAGACCGAAGCCAAGGGTAGCGGATATGTTCCGATGCGGTTCCTCAAATCGTTCTACTGCGAGGCGTACCGTCGTATGCGTCGAATATTGCGTGATGAAACGGTCATCGTATTTCATGACGGGTTCCGCCTGAACGCTTGGGGCGACTGGTTCGCGCGCAAGGGCATGCGCAATGTCATGCTCGATACGCACATCTACCTAGGTGCCATGGAATCATTCGTTCCGATTCGTGCCATGTGGGTGTACAGGGCGTATGTGAAATGTTGTGAATGGGCCATCAAGCGTGCCGCGCGTCATACTCCGGTGATCGTGGGGGAGTGGAATGTGGTCAACTCGCTGGCCATGTGCGAAGGTGCGAACAAGAGTGACGTATACGGGAAGATTCTTGAGCTTGAACTGCCCGCATGGAACGCTTCCGTGGGCTGCGTCTACTGGAATTACCAGATGCTGCGTGACCAGCCGGACGTGACGCCTACGCACTATTGCACGGCGGACAGTCTCGAGGCGTGGGACCTTTCCCTGATGTGGCGCAAGGGCTGGATCGGCTGAGCCGTCAAGCGAACCGTGCCGACTATTCCGGTGACGTCGGAGGATTGCGTCTTTGCGTCGGTTTGGGAATACCGGAGCAGTCCGACTGTTCCCATACCGACGGAAGTGGGTCGGTTTGCGTCGGTTTGGGAATACCGGAGTGGGTCGGGTATTCCCATGCGTATGGAAGTGGGTCGGTTTACGCCGGTATGGGGATACTGGAACGGGACGACTATTCCCATACCGACGCAGCAAGTCCGCGCATCCCATACATACCGCATGACAGTGCGTTTGATTACCGCCCGCACAGGAAGATAAGGTAACCTAATTTGGTAAAGCTTTTACTTCACCGAATGAGGGGCATCGATGGCGACCATCAAGGAAATCGCAAGACGGACTGGATTCTCGCAAGCCACGGTATCGCGGTTGCTCAATGGCGATCCCACACTGTCCGTTCGCGAGGAGACGCGTCGCAAGATCATTCAGGCCAGTGAGGAACTCGGCTACAGCATGCAGACCAAACGCATTGTGATCCC
>CAVEVJ010000054.1:0-5089 GCA_963619075.1 Acidaminococcaceae bacterium | reverse complement strand
TCTCCGGGACCGGAAGAGATGATGCAGGGCATATCCATGAGAACGAGGCTGCAATGACAGACGTAGCAGACGACAGGATTCCCGGCGTCTTCGATGTTGGCATCGACGACGAGACCCTCGCACGCGCGGTGCTCACCTACTGTCTGGACAGCGCCGACGCGATGATGTACGCGCTGATCAAGGGAACGGGATCGGCCACCATCGCCCTGCAACTCATCCACGACAGCGGTCCCGGCAACCATGAAGGCGTGGTGGCCGCGGCCTGCGCGTCGCTCGACACCGCTTTCATCGACGGCATAACCCGATGGGGCCGTACCGTGAATTCGCGAGGCATGTCGTCATTTCACGGCTCATTGGCCTCCTGGCAGCAACGATTGGCGTCGCTGCCATGCAAAGACCCGGATGAGCTGAGGCATTGGCTCACCGTGGACGGCACACAATGGATCATTGCCCCGCACCATCCGTATTGGCCGAAACAAATTTCCGATCTTTCCCTGCGAACCGACTGGGCCACGCCTTTGTGCCTGTGGGGAAAAGGTGATCCGCAAGCCCTGGTGTCATGTCCGAGTCCCGTGGCGATCGTCGGATCGAGAGGGGTGAGCGACTATGGGAGGCAATGCGCATATGAAATCGCCCGGCAAAGCGCACGTTCCGGACATCTGATCGTGTCGGGAGGCGCGATGGGCGCCGATGCCGCGGCCCATTGGGGTGCGATCGCGGCGATGGATGAAATCGGCGCTCCCTTGGCCGGACGGACCATTGCGGTATTCGCAGGCGGGCTCAATCATATAGGGCCCAAAGCCAACGAGAAGCTGTTCAACAGCATCGAAAACCATTCCGGAGCCCTGATTTCCGAACTTTGCCCGGGAACCGTTCCGGAAGCAAGACGGTTTCTGCTGCGCAATCGGCTGATAGCGGCGTTGTCGTCCACACTGATCGTGGCCCAGGCCCGAATACGTTCCGGAGCGCTCAACACCGCAGGCTGGGCCAATGAGCTCAACCGGATCCTCTACGCGGTGCCGGGAGACATCACCATGCCGAACAACACCGGCTGCAATCAGCTCATTCAGGAAGGTCGTGCCATAATCATCTGCTCGCTGAGTTCGACCAACGAGTTGTGCCATGAAGCGCATCGGCCATACATCGATGAAGACGGTAAAGCGCCGGAATCCGAGAATCCGAAAAGCGCCGACATTCCGACGCATGACGATTCACATTCGCGGGAACCTCAGGAAACCGGCGGACAATCATCCCACGGCGAAGTTGTGCTGAAAGCCATACGGCAATGCCACAAGCGCAACGGTACGGCCAATGTGGATATGATCCTCGCCATCCTCAGAGAACAGCATGGCGGCGAATACTCCATTGCGTCCGTCATGCAGGAGCTCGGCGCTCTGGAACTCGCCGGCCGCATCAGTGTTCAGTCGGACGGCATCACCGTCAACAAGGCCGTCAACAAGGCCAAGCGGAGGAAAAACGTTTCGTCACACCTTGTGCAAGAATCGTTACTATGAGTCCGAAGCATGTTGAAGATATGTATGATGCGGTAATCGTCGGCGCCGGAGCGGCCGGCCTGTCGGCGGCGTTGGGATTGCTGCGCAGCGAACAGATGAAGGCAATGCGCAGCGACGGCATCGAACCGAATATTCTGGTGATTTCCAAATTGCAGCCGCTAAGGTCGCATACCGGTTCCGCCGAAGGCGGCATCGCAGCCAGCCTGGGCAACATCGAGAAGGACGACTGGCGTTGGCACTATTACGACACCGTCAAGGGCGGCGATTGGCTGGTGGACCAGGATGCCGTCGAACTGTTCGTCAAGGAAGCACCGAAGACCGTAATCGCGCTGGAGCATACGGGCGTAGCCTTCTCACGCACCGAAGACGGCCGTATCGCACAGCGTCGATTCGGCGGACATACCAAGGATTTCGGTAAGGAACCGGTACGCCGCGCCGCCTATGCCGCCGACCGTATCGGCCATCAGATCCTGTTCTCGCTATGGCAGCAGTGCGTGGCCGAGGGTGTTGAATTCGCCGAAGAATGGTACGTGACCGATCTGGTGTTGTCTGAGGACGGTTCCAAGGTGGAGGGCGTTGTGGCGTTCGATACCCATAAGGGGCAAACGCATGCCGTGCATGCACGCAACGTGCTCATGGCCACCGGAGGCGCCGGAAGGCTGTTCCACACCACCTCGAATTCATGGGATCTGACCGGGGACGGCATGGCGCTGGTTCTGAATGCCGGTCTTCAGCTGGAAGACTGCGAATTCGTGCAGTTCCATCCGACCGGACTGGCCCACACCGGCATTCTGCTGTCCGAAGCCGCACGCGCCGAGGGAGGTGTGCTGCGCAACGCGAATGGCGAGGCCTTCATGGAACGTTATGCGCCGGAACATGCCGATCTGGCCGCACGAGACGTGGTAAGCCGTTCCATCATGGCCGAAATCGACGCTGGACGAGGCATCGCAGACCCCAAGGACCCAGAGGGGCCGAAGGATTGCGTATGGCTCGATATGACCGGCATCGATGCCGACCATATGCATGATGTCCTGCCACAGGTGGTGGAGACCATCGAAAAATACGCCGGACTTGACCCCACCCATGATTATGTGCCGGTCAAGCCGACCGCGCACTACACGATGGGCGGCATCCCCATATCAACCGATGGCGAGGTCTACCGTTGGAACGATGGCGCACGCAATATCGTGGAGGGGTTGTTCGCCGCAGGCGAATGCTCCTGCGTCTCCGTGCATGGCGCGAACCGTCTGGGCGGAAACTCCCTGCTGGACGCATGTCTGTTCGGACGCAGGTCCGGTCAGGCCATCGCCGTCCGTATCGCACAAGCGCCGATGAACGATCCGATGGCCCAACCGCTCGATGATAATGCCGGCAACGCCGTGGATGAGGCGGCCCAGATCAGAACCGATGAGGTGAAGGCCATGCTGGCAGGCGCCTCACAGGATGATGAGCCGGCCGAAGACAATCCCTACAAACTGATGGCGGATCTTGGATACGCGATGGAACGGGCCGTGGCCGTCCGCTGTGACGAACGGAGCATCGCACAGGCGCTCGGCACGTTGCAGAACGAGATCGCGCCGCGCGCCCAGGCTCTGCGCGCGCATTCCGACTCAGCCGCGTTCAATCAGGAGATCACCGCCATCTGGGAGGTTCGTCATCTTGCGGATCTTGGCAAGGCCGTGCTGATTGCTTCCGATGCAAGACACGAATCACGTGGCTCGATCAAGCGTCTCGACTTCCCGCAGAGGGACGACGAGCACTTCCTTGCCCATTCCATGACGGACGCTTCCGGACAGATTTCCTGGCAAGGCGTGCACATTGTAGACATGCCTCCCAAGGCACGTGAGTACTGAGCCTATGGGCACGGTGTATGGCAAACTGATTGACGGTTTTACTGGGAAAGGCGGGTACATGAGCGGTATGGAAAACGGCATGAATACGGTGACGATCAAGGTGAACAGGTTCACCCCTCGTCCGGATCGTGGCCGTGAGCGCTCAGGTTCTCCGTTCGCGAAGAAAAGCTCGCCGTTCGGGGATTCCGGCGCGTCCGCACGCCGTAGGTCCCGCGGCAAGCAGTGGGTGCAGGAGTACACGCTGAACGTGCGTCCGGAAGACACGGTGCTCGACTGTCTGCTGAAGATCAAACAAACCATCGATCCGACGCTCGCGTTCCGTTACTCGTGCGGTCATGGCATCTGCGGTTCCGACGCGGTGTCGGTCAATGGCACGCCCACGCTGCTGTGTTCGGCAACGGTGAAGGATTGGGCGAAGCGTCCGATCAACGTTGCCGTCGATGATGAAGGGTTCCGCCATACCGGCGCCGTCGAAGAACCGTCCAACGAATCCCCTGCCGACGACACCAATCTGGGTGTCATCGAACTCGCCGCGTTGCCCGGGTTCCCGGTGTTGCGCGATTTGATCGCCGATATCGATCAGATGCTCGATCAGATCAAGAAGCTCAAGCCGTACCTGCAAGCCGGAGGCGATCTGCACACGACCGAAGACGGCAAGATCGACGCATTCGAGTATCTGCAGAATCCCCAGCAACTCGCCAAATATGAACTGCTGAGCAACTGCATCGCCTGCGGTACATGCGAAGGAAGCTGCCCTGTCTACGCGGGCGGAGAAGCGTTCCTCGGACCGGCGGCACTGATCGCGACATCTCGTTTCATCAACGATTCCCGTGACACCCAGACCGACGCGCGTATGGATGCCATCGATTCCGCGGATGGCATAGCCGCATGCCAATCCGTCCGAGCCTGCACACGCGAGTGCCCGCGCGGCATCGACGTCGGCGAGGAAATCTGGCAGTTGATCGCACAGGTCAAGGAGCGCTGACGTTATGGACGGAACGTCATACACGAATCTTGCGAAAGCGTGGGAATTCGTTGAAGACCACGCTTTCGCACACCAGTCCGTGGAGCTCAACGCCATACGAACCAGCGCCGAAGAAGCGGGAATCCACCAGGGGCCTGCGGCGCAGGCCGAGTTGCTGCGCATGCTGGTACACATGCTCAACGCATCCTCCGTGATCGTGGTCGGCACCGGTTCCGTAGTTGAGACGCTGCAGCTGATCAACGGATTGGAGAATGGCGGCCAGCTGACCGCCGTCGATTCCTCCTCGCACGGCATCAAACTGATCCGCAACCTGTTCAACCACATATCCGACGATATTCAGACCACGTTGCGTGCGGTCAACACGCCGGTCGGAGTGTTTCTTCCCCGCCTGAATGCCAAGACCTATGATTTGATCGTGGTTGCCGGCGATGCCGAAAATTATGCGGCGACCTTCGAACAGGCGCCACGACTGCTGCGCAAGCGTGGCGCGATCGTCTTCACCGACATGCTCGCCTTCGATTCCGCGCAGTCCACGGGAGGCGTGCTCAACCCCGCCAATCGCAATCCGAAATCGCTGGCCATGCGCGCCCTGATGGAAACCGTGGAATCCGACGAACGGTTCGTCACAGCGCTCACGCCTTCCGGAACCGGCCTGCTGGTGGCCGTCAAGCGCTGAAATGCGCGAATAATCAAAACCACTGCATTACGCTTCACGTTTTCATATCTCTATCCCGTAT
>CAVEVJ010000053.1:0-10692 GCA_963619075.1 Acidaminococcaceae bacterium | reverse complement strand
GCCGCCGCCTTCGCGAAGAAGTATGGTTTCGCCGATTCGTACGGTTCGTATGAGGAGTTGGCCGCCGATTCGAACGTGCACCTGGTGTATGTCGCCACGCCGCATAATCTTCATGCCGAACAGGCCGTGCTGTGCATGAGGGCGGGCAAGGGCGTGCTGGTGGAGAAGGCGTTCGGCGCGAATGCGGAGCAGTCCCGTGAGATGCTGGATGTTTCCCATCAGACCGGCATGCTGTGCGCCGAGGCGATTTGGACCCGCTATATGCCGTCGCGGAAGATGATCGACGACATCATCGGCAGCGGCGCGATCGGCGAGGTGCAGATGATCGACGCGAATCTGTGCTATCCGACCACCGGCAAGGCGCGTATCACCGATCCCGCGCTGGCTGGAGGCGCGTTGCTGGATGTCGGCGTGTATCCGATCAACTTCATCGACATGGTCATGCATAACGCGCCGATCTCACGTATCGAATCGTCCATGCGCGCGTATGAGACCGGCGTGGACGCGCATGATTCGATGACGTTCCACTATGAGAACGGCGTGGTGGCCACCGCGCAGAGTTCCATTCTCTGCCAGTCCGACCGTATGGGTTCCGTGTGGGGCACGAATGGTTATCTGGTGTGCCAGAACATCAACAATGTCGAGTCGATCGACGTGTATGGCGACGACCATAAGGTCAAGGCCCATTATGATGTTCCGGCGCAGCTGACCGGTTATGAGTATGAGGTTGCGGCGGCCGCGCAGGGCGTGCTCGACGGCCGTACCGAATGCCCGGAGATGCCGCATGCCGATACGCTGCGCATCATGGAGCTGATGGATTCCCTCCGCGCCGACTGGGGTCTAAAGTATCCGTTCGAAAAGTAGCGGAGACGTTCGCGGACAAATCGCGTTTCGAGATTCCATGGGAGACCTCATAGGTCTCCCACTTCTTTATTCAATGAGCACCAAGGTCATCGAGCTTTCTTTTCGTTAATTATTTTTGCAACGTAATGCCGATCAAGCCAAAAACACTGTTTGGTAATCAATTCACCATTGGGTAGACGAACCATGTCTTTGCCAGTCGCTCCTTTTGGCCGTAGATGACAGACCCCATTGAAGTTAGTCCCCGGAAGCAGATTAGTGCCCCGTCCGTAACGAACGGATTTACCGTTCATCATCAGCTCATGCAATCTTTCCCAAACCGGACGAATATATCGTTCAATATCCAATTCCGGCATATTCCAGAGAAACCCTCCCGTCAGGAGATCTTCACCCGACACATGTTCCTTGTACGGCGCCGGAGATTCAAATGTCACAATGAAAAATCTATTCTCCTCAAAATATCTATACAGGAACGAGTCTTCCCACGTCGCCGTGACAGATGCAAGCTCATTCCACTCATCTTCGGCGATTTGCCGAAACGACATGTGCTCTTTCGGCAATCCGTTCGGATACATAACAACCGTTTTCAATTGAGTGATGTTGGCTTTGCGGAACTGTTCCACATTCTCAACTCCACGTCCCTCCACCCCAATCATTTTCAAAGCAAGTCGGTTGTTGGAATCCTTTGCGCCGCTTTTCCGAACACCCAACTGAAGAGCAATGTCATCGACCGTTTTGCCTACGAACGGATTCATACGCTGCTCCAAAAACTCAGGAAGCGTCTGAGTAGGAGAAATTGGCAGACGGTACTCCATTACGCGACTAACCAAAGCACGCTCAGCAATTGCCGTCATGAAAGACGATTTAAAGCTAAAAGCACGCTGCTTGGCCCGAATCTTCATAACTCCCGACCCTTCTGGAGCGGGCGCGTCCCTCATAGTGGAAGCATTCGCACCTTTCGTGCATGCAGCAAGATAGTTCGTATCCGATTCCGAAAGTTGATCTGCATATCCTGAAGCAACTTTTTCGCGTATCGTCTCCCAATCCTCACGAATCGTTGCGATATCGCTTTCGTCATAATGCAGAATGACCGATTTCAAAACTCTGCAATCAAGTCGCGATTGAGCTTTTTTATCTTCGCGATCATCGTAGTAGTACACCATGATGATATTCTTCGATTTAATCCAGAAGCAAGAACTCTCAAATTTTTCGTCAGGAAGATTTTCGTAGTTTATGACGTCAAGAACGAGTCTTTCTTTCGCTATCGTCCTTCTGTTTCTTCCTTTTCCTGAATGCTTCAACGGAGTCACTTTAAGCTCGTAACGAGTATTCCCAACAAGGATGTCAGCTTCAGCATCAGAATTAATCGGATAGTGCAAAACAGATTCTTCGATGATGTTTCCGAGAGCCCCCTTGTTTCCCACGGATTTACCACGGCCCGTCTCATCAAGTTCCCGAAAAGTCTTACCTTCAGCGCTTTCCAGTAATCTTGTCACTTCCTCAAGTGAGGAAAAAGCACGTTCTTCGTTTAGCATCAGGGCATCTCCTTTGCTAATCACGCGACTATAACCGCGTCACCCGAAACTTCTCTCAGCATTTAATCACCATCCACCCTTCCGTAATTTGCGACACACCATAGGTTGATCAATTCGCTGCAGCCGATAAAATATCGGCTTGGACAATATCGAACGATCGTTCGGATCATAAGGAATGTAGAGATTGCAATGAGCAAGGAAATCAGAATCGCCGAACTTTTTGCCGGCGTAGGAGGCTTCCGTCTCGGACTCGACGGTTACCACGACCCGGAGCATCCCGAGTTCGACAAAGAACCAGCCGGCAATTTTCATACAGTCTGGGCCAACAATTGGGAACCAGACGGACGACCCACCAAACAATTCGCATGGCGATGCTACGAGAAGCGTTTCGGCAAAGGTAGCTGCGTAAACGAAGACTTCGCGAAAGTCGTGGAACAAATTAAAAATCATGAACGAGACATACCGGAATTCGACATGCTAGTCGGCGGATTCCCCTGCCAAGATTATTCCGTAGCCAAACCAGCCAATATGGCTTCCGGAATCGAAGGCAAAAAAGGCGTCCTCTGGTGGAGTATCAACACGCTTCTTGAGATTCGCCATCCCAAACACGTACTGCTTGAGAACGTAGACCGCCTCCTAAAGTCTCCCACTGCCCAACGTGGCCGCGATTTCGCAATCATCCTTTCATGCCTGTATCGACTGGGATATTCCGTGGAATGGCATGTTGTGAACGCTGCCGACTACGGAATGCCGCAGCGCCGGCGCCGAGTATATATTTACGCCGAACACAACGCACCACAGTGGAACCTCAACGAACGACTTTTCCATACAGGAGTCGAAGCCAGGGCCTTTCCAATCAAGCCCGACGGGCGATTCGAAGAGGAAAGCTTTTCCATTAGCAAAGACCCTTATGATTCCACCAAAAATTTTGGCATCGGAGACAAAATCTCACGTTTCAAGGAAGCCGGCGTGATGCAAAACGGCAAGGTACTCACACGCCGCATCGAACCTGTATACGATGGACCAAAACGCACTTTGGGAGAAATCCTCGTACCAATGGAGCAGGTACCAAGTGAATTCTTTATCAGCGGGGACAACCTTAAGTCTTGGGAATACCTCAAGGGAGGCAAGCACGAAACACGCACCGCACGCAATGGTCACGAATATGTTTACTCCGAAGGTCCCGTAGCCTTCCCTGACCCATTAGACAAACCAAGTCGCACCATCCTCACTGGTGAAGGCGGACGCGGAGCCAGCCGCACCAAGCATGTAATACAACAGAACGGACGGCTACGCCGCCTCGTCCCTGACGAGCTCGACCAGCTCCAGTGCTTCCCGAAAGGTTGGACCAACGACGGCATGACAGACGGCCATCGCGCTTTCTGCATGGGCAATGCTCTAGTCACAGAGATTCCCCATCGAATCGGCAAAATCATTGCCGAAGACAATGATTCCACGTTATAAAACAACGATTCCAAAATGCTTGGAGGCCACCCAAAGACATGGATGGCCTCCAAGCATTTTTGCGATAAAAAACCATTCATCTCCACGCCGACTTACACCCTCAAATGTTCATTTGAACAGAAATATAACACGTAATTGCAGAAGAAAAAGAACACGCTCAATGTTACTTTTTTAAAGAAAATCACAGACAGCACAATCGGCTTCATTGCAACGATTTTCCACATCTCATGAAATAAATAGTTGATTTTTCAACACTTTTACCATCATAAAGCGTGCTATCGTATTTCTCGGACGCAATACACGACCACCAACAAGACAAAACCACCACCCGTTTTAATGTTCGATTACAACACGAAACGAACATCAAAACGAACACTGCTTATGTTTGCAATGCAACGAAGCATGAAAGGAACCATCATGGCAGAGAACAAGACCGTCATCACCGTCGATTTGAGCATGTTCGGCCAGGACGCCGACGCGAAGACCGCAGCGGCCAACAAGGTGGCCAAGGAGCTCGGCATCAGCGACGAAGCCCTCGCCCAGGTGGAGGACTTCAAGAAGGCCCTCACCGCACACAACGCATGGGATCTGCCGTTCATGGGCTACGTGAACGAGGACGGCTACGGCTACGCCTACGTGCCGGACGCGGCCATCACCATGACCCCGTACTGGGACGCCCACAAGGAGTTCATGAGCCTGCCTGAAGACGTGCAGACCGCCTTCGCCATCCGCATGCTCTTCACCCACCGCCCGGTGGACCGCTACGGCGCCGACATGTTCCTGCACTACCACCGCGGATTCGAAGTCAACTTCGTCGGCTCCGGCGCCAACAAGTACTGACATACGGCCGCAACATACGCCCGCAACATACAAGCATCACGAAATCTGCCCCAACTGTTTCACACAACGTTTCACGAATAGTGGTCTGGGCCGCAGAACGACTTCAGGCCACTATTCGCGTCTCGTAATACGTTTTTCATATTTTTTACCCAAGGGTTGATGTAGCCTTTCATACAAGCGTGTGTGATTACGCGCATGAAAGGTGAAGCATGGACAACAGGAACAGCGGCGTCAACCGTCGGCAAGAGATGGAGGATCTCACCGATTACGTCAACAATGGCTGGCTGCATTCGGGTGAGTTCGACGGACCGACGTTCCTGTGGAACCAGCTGATCCGCGAAGCAAGCCACGAAGACGAACGCAATCGCAACAACGTTCCCGTAGCGCCGCTCACCGACGCCGACAATGTGATCAGCATGCCCATGCAATGGTATTTCGATTCCATCGCGGCGATCGTGCCCACCGCCGAACGCAACGAAACCGGTGTGGAGATCCCCCGGATCGACATGCCCACGTTCCGTATCGAATCGCAGGCGTTGTCCGGCGTGGACGCGGTGGTCGGCAATGCGATCATCAGCACGCGCTGGCTTGACGCCGTCGCGAACCTCGCCAAAGCCGTGGAAATGACCGCACGGTTCGTCGGCAACGTCGCCGATCGGGACAATGAGGGATTCGACTATCTGAAAGACCTCATCCAGGCCATTCGCGTATACATGGACGCCGTGGCCTGCAACGCCGACCCGGCAACGGGCGAGCAGGCGCTCCGCATGATCACGCAAGTGGCTTGCAACGAGGATTTTCGTCTCAACGCCATGCAGATGATTGAACTGCTGTCCTGCGGCCTTTCCTTCGCACAGTGGGACGATACGCGCATGTTCGCCTATGATGCGCTGAACAATGCGATAGCCACGATGAACGATTTCGCGAACAAAAACGCACTTGAAAAGGGAAGCACGGGACAGAGCTCGTCAAACGAGAAGTCCGGCCATACCGGTTCCCCTTCTGCCTCCCCTTCTGCCTCCCCTTCCGGAGAGGCCGCTTCCATCGACGATGTCAAACTCGATTCCAGCCTGTTTGACCTGGGCGACTCGCTTTCCAGCGAGGAACTGTCCAATCTTGCGATGATCGATTCGGCATTGCTTTCCGAAAAGGAGATCGCCCTTACCGCGCACGACCAGTTCGACCATGCGGTGATGTTCCTGCGTCACGATCTGATGCGCATCAGCGGAGACACGGACGAAGCCGACCGGTTCCTTCGCGACAACCATACCTGCGAGCCTCTCGCCGACGCATACGCCGCGCGATTGATAGCCTCCGAACGTTGGCATGATCTGATCAATTTCGTCAACCTGGTTCAGCGGGACAAGCCGAATCAGACCACGGTGATGTTTCCCGAGGAAGTCGTGCCCTACGAGTGGGAGACGATCCGCGAGGCCGCTCTGGAGGCCCTGGAACGCGGTGACGAGCTGGTCGCCATGTATCAGGAACGCCTGCAAGACACCTATGATCCCAACGTCGAACTCAACCATATGAAGCTCGAAGCGTGGATGGACGAACTCTAATCAAACCGATAAAACCGACGAATCCGCAATAAACCGCACCGGCGCCAAAACAAGCCGCACCACCCCAAAAAACGAGCCGCACCCTGCCTGCCGAACCGGATTCCTCCGGTCCAACAATCAGGGTGCGGCTCACCTCAACACGGAATCCGTCAACTCATTTCGTTACCAGATCCAGCAGGCTCTGGTAGCCGTCCACCACATCATAGACCACTTCGCCATTACTGATCGCCTTGAAATGCTCCCTGGCGCAGTGGATCTTGGAATCCTCGATCAGACGCAGCTGCATCGAGGCCATGGAACCTTTCGTCTCGGCGACGAAATAGACGTGCTTCACCGTTCCCTCATAGAACGCAATCGCCCAGTCGGGGTTATAGCGCCCCACCGGCGTGGAGATGTAGAATCCGTCCGGAAGCTTCACGTACACGGCGACATCGGCATTGGTATCCAGTTCCGCGGCGAACTTCTGCTCGTTGCTGGAATCGTACACGATATGGTCGTACAGATGCTTTTGCGCTTTCATGGCGTTCACGCCAAGGCGTCCCTTGATAGTCGGATCGGTGAAGACATCCGTGCCATAATGATCATCCATCACGTCATAGGTAATGTGCTCGATGATCGCGGTGGCCTTCTCATCGTTGATGAGGGACGCCGCCCTGATAATGAACTCTTCCGGATTATCCTTGAACTGGCCAAACACGCTCGGCTGGATGCCCTTCAGAATCCGAACGACCGCCTTGCGCGTGAGTTGCGTCTCCTCCACCAGTTTGCCGACAAGATCGTATTTCACATTCGAGCCGGCGGTGACACCATGGCCATAGCTTTCGGACTTCTCCTTGACGAAGGAAGCGCCGGCGGCAAGTTCCTCCCTGGATTCGATCCTCTCCATGGTTCCGGTTTCCACCTTGAAGACGATCTTAGGCACGCGGAGCTTGCCGTCCAGAGACTGGATGGCATTGCGGATCAGTTCATCGGTATCGAAGTCAACCACGTAAGTGGATTTCGCATTGATTTTCGACCACAACGCTTTGAACTCCGGCATGGCGAGCTTGTTCTCGTCCACGTGCAGCTCCACATTATTCCTGCGAGCATCCTCAACCATGGACCTGCCATCGTAGACGGAATCAATGATCGCGATGACGGACGCGGCCGAATCAGCCGCTTCCTCCGCGATTTTGATTTCATTATTGGCTTTGTCGGCATAGTATTTATCCGTGAGGATGCCTTTCCTGTCGATATAGCCGTTCACGATCAGGTCGAAGTGGATGGCATTCGCCATATCCGCATCCACGACCTGCTCGTTGCCTTGCCCGTCCTTGATCACCTTGCCCACAAACAGGTCCGCCGTAACGGCACGTGGACGATCCGAAATTGACATAGAAACCCTTCTGTCAGACCAACAGTACTATAGTGACATCCTTCAAAGTTTGGAAAATGATAATTTCCCACTGATGTCTGAATTTAAGGAGGCTCGTGAATATTTCATCAAATTGCAGGACAAACACTCTGTTACCAGTAATGACTTATTTGATCTTTTTCAGTAAATCGAGGTGAAAAATGAAAATCAGTTATAACAAATTATGGAAGCTTCTTATAGATAAAAATATGAAGCGAAAAGACCTCCAGGAAGCAGCCGGCATTAGTTCTGCCTCCATAGCCAAGTTAGGTAAAGGAGATAATATTACCACAGATGTTCTTTTGAAAATCTGCGATGCTTTGGACTGCACCCTCGAGGATATAATGGAAACCATAAAAGAATGATGGAGCTTCCTGTAAACTATAAACATCGGAGCTCAGCAGAAAGCGGGTGAAAGAAAAGATACCTCAATGTATGATAAAGTTTGCTGACCCTGGAAGTTGGCAAATCTATCACAAAAGAGGTATCGAAATGATATTCTAACACACAAAACAAGAAAATTGCAGCTATCACAGAAAAAAACTTTGATTGTCGGTATTGATGTCGGAAGTGAAACGCACTATGCGCGTGCCTTTGACTGGCGAGGATATGAACTTTCCAAGGGCCCCATTGAGATCAGCAACAGCGAAGACGGATTCGAGACGTTACGAAACTGGATCGAAAAACTGAAGGATAGATATGGGTTTGAGAAGGTTGTTCCGGGTATGGAGCCAACAGGTCATTACTGGTTCAACCTTGGGAAATTTCTCCAGGACAACGGAATGAAGCCGGTGCATGTCAATCCACACCATGTCAAGAAGTCAAAGGAATTGGACGACAACAGTCCTTCGAAAAATGATCGTAAAGATCCGAAGGTGATAGCAGGTCTGGTGAAAGATGGCAGATATTTCTGTCCGTACATTCCGGACGGGGTTTATGCGGATATCAGAGTGTACTCTGAGTTAAGGATTATGGCCCAGAGTGAAATCACTCGCCTCAAGAACCGGATTGCCAGATGGTTTAGCATTTACTTTCCGAATTACAAAGACGTTTACGGAAATGTAGCTGCAGCCAGTGGCTTGATGATTTTGAAGGTGGCTCCGTTGCCAGAAGATATCGTAAAGCTTGGCATAGATGGGGTGAACCAGATTTGGCGAGCTGCAAAGCTGAGGGCAATCGGGTTAAAAAAAGCCAGGAGCCTTGTGACAGCCGCAGAGCACAGCGTTGGCATGCGAGTTGCACAGGAAGGCGCAAGAAAAGAGCTGAGATTACTCCTCTCTGACTATGAACTTCAGACAGCTCGTGAGGCAGAATTGATGGAACTGCTTGAAGCTAAAATAGCAGAAGTACCATATGTAGATAAGCTCCTTGAGATCAAGGGCATCGGATTGAAATCTACGATAGGATTTGTGGCGGAGGTTGGAGACATTACCCGTTTCGATGATCCAAAGCAGCTGCAAAAGCTTGCCGGATATGCGATCGTCAACAACGAGTCAGGAAAACACAAGGGCGAGAGCCATATCAGCTATCGAGGGAGAAAGCGCCTGAGATATGTGCTGTATGAAGCGGCTGTCAGTGTGATAAGCCATAACTCTGAATTCAAATCGATTCATCAGTATTACACGACAAGGCCAAGGAACCCATTGAAAAAGATGCAATCCCTGATTGTGGTTGCATGCAAGCTGATAAGGGTATTCTTCAAAATCCTGAAAACCGGAGCAACATATGATCCGTCAAGGCTGATGGGAGATATCCGCAGACCATTGGTTAGCTTGATATAGTCAAGAAAGAAAAAGAAGCAACTGTTTGTGATCAGAATCGGATGGCTGAGCTGAGTTCAGAAATCGGATTCCGGTCACAAGCAGACGACCGGCTCCCGTTAGGGAGTGACAGACAGTGCAAGTTCATCAGACAACGTCCACCGCAAGGTGCTGGTAAACAGAAGCTGCAGTCAGCAAACAATTTTAGAATGAGCCAGTAGTCGGCAGGAATATTTTCCATGGGGCATGACCCTGATGAGGAGCTAAGTCGACACCTTGGTTATGGGCAGGCGGAACGAAGGAAGTGAGGACTCAGCGGAAATCCGGTGATGATCCTGGTAGACACGGGAGGTGCGTTGCCATAGAGGAAAGGGAACACGATGGCCATGCAGGACAAAATGAATGACGTTCTGCTTCGTGTACTCAAAAAGCCTCTATTCTTGTACCAGATGCGAAAAGATGCTCATGATAATGGCTCGTTCGGATGAGGTAAGTATCGTAAAACCCTTGATTTTACAAGGGAAAACACTTGACATAATAGGGAGGAAGAGACGATGAAAAAGAAAAAAATGGCTCTAATTGCTGCTTTGATAATCACAATGAGTTTGAGCCTGACAGGCTGCAAAAGTAGCGACTACAAAAAAGGCGTGGAGTACCAGGAAGCTGGGGAGTATTCCAGTGCACTGGAAATGTACAAGGGTATCGATGGATATGAGAGCTACAAAGATACGGCAGAACGTGTAGAAACCTGTGAAGCAATGATAAATGCTATTGAGCAATATGATACAGCCAAGACAGCACTTGAGGCAAAGAATACAGAACTTGAAACATTGATCAGTGATTCTGAAGCACTTGTAGCAGAAGGAAAGACCGCGTTAGATGAAACGTTGATTCCGGCTTTGGAAACCAGCATTTCAGATACAAAGACTGTTAAGCAGGAAGTGCCTGATATGCCCGATACAGCGGATAGTATTTTGTCCACAGTAGAAACAATGAACGCTGTCGATTATACGGATGCAATGGGAAAGTTAAACGATAGCAAGGCAGCTTTAGAAAAAAGCATCAAGCAGTATGAACTGGTAGATAACCCGACAGAGGCATATGTGATTGAATGCTTACAGAAGGTGGAGCACGTAGCAGATATTTCGGCAGTGACAGAGGATAATGATCCGAACGGACAGCTGAATAAGCCGGGCGGATATACAGCGACAGTATATTATTCAGATGACAGAATATCTTTGGATACTTCTATTCATGGCACATCCGTTATTGAACAG
>CAVEVJ010000052.1:0-5659 GCA_963619075.1 Acidaminococcaceae bacterium | reverse complement strand
CCAGTACGGCATCCGTTTGTTCGTCCGATGCCGTCGCGATCTTGTCACCGTCACGGCCATCAGCTGGCATCTCGTGAATATTCTGAGCCGGCATGCGGCCATCGTCGATAAGCCTGCCGAACCAGGCTTCACGGGCCTGCTTGGCGTTGCGGTCGTCGCTGTCGGCGGCTACGAAGCGTTCGTCACCCCACCATACATGCACACGGGACCAGTCCACCGCCTCGGCCAAGGGGCTCTCGCCCATGACCTTCAGCACGTAGATGCCGTCAGTGCCGCCGGTCACCGCGATGTCGACGCGCTGACGACCCGGCTCGGCCAGCAAATCGATGATGGTCAGCAGGGTACGGGCGGCCACGGCCTGTGCCAGCACCTCCGGATTCGGGTATACAACAGTTTTGCGTTCCGTCATTGAAGTATTCCTTTTGTTCTGACTGTCTGACTCGACTAGCGCTTCAGATTGATGAGATCCCAGCCTTGCGTCACCACTTCGGCGTAGATCTCGTCGGGGTAGAGACGTCCGAGCTCCTCGCTCAGGCATTCCTCGATCGTGCGTTCGGGAACGCTGATGGTTTGCGGAGACTGTCCCGGCACGCTCTGGACTGCTATGCCATCTTCCGTGGAAGGGCGTTCCAGGCTCAGCGTTCCGTCGGAGCGGGTCAGATAGACGCCCGTCACGGCCTTCGCCCCCGGAACATCCTCGACGACCACCGGCACATTCAGGCGCAGTCGCAGCCAGGCCGCCAGCAAATCCATGGGCAGAAAATCCTTCGGACCAGTCACACGTACGCTGCTGACCGGCAGATGCGGCGGCTGGTCAAGCATGGATGCGAGCATGGCACGCCATACGGTCAAGCGTGTCCACGACATATCCACATTCTTCGATGACCAGTTGCGGCGCAGATCGTCCATCGTGCGCATCGGATTTGAGGAGTTCATCGCATCGGTGATGCGGCTGCGCGCCATCGAACCCAGCAGATCCTTCGACAGGTTCGCCGGAGCTTCGTTCGGCCACCAGGCCACGACCGGCGCGTCCGGCACCAACAGCGGAATCACCAACGTGTCCGAATGATGCACCAGACCGCCGAGCGGTCGCAGCACGATGATCTCGCCGGCACCGGCATCGGAACCAAAACGTACTTCCGCATCGAGGAAGGTATGGTGCTCGCCATCCGTCGACGTCCCGGACTCCACCTTGCGTGAGCTCGGCGCGATGGCGATCACGCGGCAGGGATGTTCGCGGCTGGCGTTGTTCGCCACTTCGAGATCATGTTCCAACGAGGATTCGTTCGTTGATATCAGCAGGGTGAGCACGCGGCCCAACGCGGCTTCGCCACGCTCCTCGTGCAGCTCGTCGATCTTCGCGGAGATTTCGCGGGTCTCGGTATTTCGCAACGTAATGATCATGGCATCCTCCAACGATGTCCATCGCGGGCAAGCATCTCAACGGCCTCTTCAGGGCCCCACGTGCCCGAACGGTATGGTTGCGGCTGGCCAAGTGTGGACCAGAACTCCTCGATCGGGTCGAGGATCTGCCAGCTCAGCTCAACCTCACGAGTGGTCGGGAACAGCGGCGGATCGCCCAGCAACACGTCGAGAATCAGTCGTTCATATGCCTCCGGGGACGATTCGGTGAACGAGCGTCCATAACCAAAGTCCATCGACACGTCACGCACCTCCATGGAGGTGCCGCCCGGAACCTTCGCGCCGAAACGCATGGTTACGCCTTCGTCGGGCTGCACGCGAATCACGATCGCGTTCTTGCCGAGTTCCTTGGTCGCCGTCGATTCGAACGGCAGGTGCGGGGCGCGTTTGAACACCACCGCGATTTCCGTGACCCGCTTGCCCAAGCGCTTTCCGGTGCGCAGATAGAACGGCACCCCCGCCCAGCGTCGGGTGTCGACATCCAGACGAATCGCGGCATACGTTTCGGTGGTGGATGCCGGATCGATGCCTTTTTCGTCCAGATAGCCGACCACTTCATGAGAGCCCTGCCATCCTGCGGCGTATTGGCCGCGCGCGGTGTGTGCGGCCAGATCCTTCGGCAGACGCACGGCGGAAAGCACCTTCGTCTTTTCCGCGGTCAAGTCGGACGCGGAGAAGGAGACGGGTTCCTCCATGGCGGTCAATGCCATGAGCTGCAGCAGGTGGTTCTGGATGATGTCTCGCGCCGCGCCGATGCCATCGTAGTATCCGGCACGACCGGCCACGCCGATATCCTCGGCGTGCGTGATCTGCACGTGGTCGACGTAGTTGTTGTTCCAGATCGGTTCGTACATGGCGTTCGCGAAACGCAACGCCAGCAGGTTCTGCACGGTTTCCTTGCCGAGATAGTGGTCGATGCGGAACACACTTGACGGGTCGAACACCTCGGAGACCACACGATCGAGTTCCTTGGCGCTGGCAAGATCGTGGCCGAACGGCTTTTCGATGATCACGCGACGCCAGGCGCCTTGCGAGGATTTTGCCAGACCACAGTCGGCCAACTGGCGGGAGACCTGCGGGAACGCGCGCGGCGGCACGGACATGTAGAAGGCGTGATTGCCTCGGGTGCCACGGTCACGGTCAAGTTCGGCCACCGTGTCGGAAAGACGTTCGAACGCCTTCGGATCGTCGAACGTGCCCTGCACGAAACGGATGCCGTCGGCCAGCTGTTTCCAAGTCGACTCCTTGAATGGAGTGCGGCAGTGCGCTTCGACGTTTTCCTTGACGAATGCCTTGAAATGGTCTTCGGTCCAGTCGCGGCGCGCGAAGCCGGTCAGTCCGAAACTCGGTGGCAGCAGGCCGCGGTTGGCCAGGTCGTAGATTGCCGGAAGCAGCTTTTTGCGTGATAGGTCGCCGGTCACGCCGAAAATCACGATGCTGCACGGTCCCGCGATGCGCGGCAGACGCAGATCACGAGGGTCTCTCAGAGGATTCACCCACGCTCTGGTCTCATTGGGTGCGGTTGAGACGGTTTCATTCATGAGCCTCATACTAGCCGCATCACATCACGGTCGCTGAAGATGTTCATTCCGGGCGCATCGTACCGCTTGGATGCAGGGCATCGTGGCCATCCATGGCCGTCGTGCCATGTTCATGTCCGTTGTTGATGAGGCGAATCAATCCATGCGTTGCAACTATGAAATCCGCGTGGTGAAAAGTATTTGATGTCGTTCGCCGGGGCTCCTACAATGCCGTTTGGAGTAGAGAGAGCGTGAGCATATACAGAAGGGGATATGGGCACTACAGGTAAACAGGAAATCGACATGCTGCACGGTCGCATCTGGACGAAAATCCTGAAATATGCGGTACCGGTGGCGGCGACCGGCATTCTGGAACAGCTGTTCAACGCGTCCGGCATCATGATCGTCGGTAACTTCTCACAAGGTGACGGCACCGCCGCGGTCGCCGCGGTCGGATCCAACGCTCCGGTGACGGGGCTGATACTGAATCTGTTCATCGGCATCGCATTGGGCGCCAACGTGGTCATCGCCAACGCCATCGGGCGTGGCAGCGCCCATGCCGTGCGCAAGGCCGTGCACACGTCCATCGTCACGGCGTTGGTGGGTGGCGTGGCTGTTGCGATCGTCGGCGAACTGCTTTCGGGGCCACTGCTCGGCATGCTCAACGTCACTCCCGACGTGTTTCCTCTGGCTCTGACCTATCTGCGCATCTACCTGCTCGGCATGCCTGTGATCCTGCTGTACAACTTCGAAGCCGCCATCTTCCGCAGTGTGGGGGACACGCAGGCTCCGCTGCTCGTGCTGACGATCTCCGGCGTGCTCAACATCACGATGGGATTGATTTTCGTCGTGCTGCTCCACCTGGGGGTGGCCGGTGTCGCCACGGCCACGGTGATTTCCAACGTTGTCAGTTCGATGATTCTGCTATACAGGCTCATGCACACGGACGGCATGCTTCATGTCGATCTTCGCAAACTGCATGTGGATTGGCTCACCCTGCAGGAGATTCTGCGTATCGGCATACCTGCCGGCGTGCAGGGAGCGGTGTTCGCGGTGGCGAACATCGTCATCCAAGCCGCGATCAACAGCCTTGGCACTGTGGTGATGGCCGCTTCCAGCGCCGCGTTCAACATTGAGATCATCGCCTACTATGTGCTCAACTCGTTCAGCCAGGCATGCGCCACGTTCACCGGCCAGAACTACGGTGCGAAACAGGTCGAACGATGCCGACGCATTCTGGGAATCTGCATCCTCGAGGATTTCATCGCAACCGCATCCACCATCGCGCTGGTATTGTTCTTCGGCCATAATCTGCTGGCCCTGTTCGATTCGACGCCGGAAGTGGTGTCGGTCGGCTACACACGTCTGATCATGGTGTTCTCCGCCTACGCGTTCAGCATGCTGTATGAGGTCATGTCGGGATATCTGCGTGGGTTCGGAATCTCGCTGGTGCCGGCGTTGCTCACCGTGGTCGGCGTGGTCGGTGTGCGCATTACCTACATTCAACTCGTGTTCCCGTACCACCGTACGTTCGGCGCGATCATGATCATCTATCCGATCAGTCTTGCGGCGACCGCCGTGTTGATCGGTTGCGCGCTGCTGTACTACAAACCAGCCAAACGATTCGGTTAACCTCGCCTTTTCGGGTTCCCACCGTTCATGAACGCTGCGATGCCGCGGGTTACGACGCGGGGGAGCGCCCTTTCGGCGAAGGCGCCGGATTTTGTGAACGTGCCATAGTAGGCAAGGGTTCGCCCCAGCATCATCTTGCGGTATGCGTATGTGGCGAGCTGTCTCGCCGTGGTTGGCCTGACCATGGTGAAGAAGTTGCGCCCGCTCATCTTCGCGGCCTTTTCGAAACCGGTCGCGGTCGGACCCGGACATACGCACGTCACGGTCACACCGGTGCCGCGCATCTCGTAGGCAATGGCTTCGGACAGCGAGCGCACGAACGCCTTCGATGCGAAATACATGGCCATGTATGGGCCGGCCATCATGGATGCGACCGATGAGATGTTAAGGATTCTTCCTGTGCCGGCATCGCGCATGTCCCTTCCATAGCGGTAGGTGAGTTCGGCCAGCGCGCCCATGTTGAGCTGCATCATCTCATGCTGACGGTGCCATGGGCCATCCAGGAAGCCTGTCCACTCGCCGAATCCGGCGTTGTTGACCAGATGGTCGATGACGAAGCCGTGCGAAGTCGTGTAGTCGTGTAATTTCAGTGGGGCGCCGTCTTCGCTCAGATCAATGGTGAACGTTTCGACATGCACGCCATAACGTCGTTCCAGGAAGTTTTTCATCTCGGCGAGTTTGGTTTGATTGCGTGCAGTGATCACCAGATTATGTCCGTCCGCCGCGAATAATAGGGCCAACTCGCATCCGATGCCGCCGGAGGCTCCTGTGATCAGTGCATATCCCATGCCGACTCCTTCGTTCTGGCTTGTCCTATCAACTATAGGTGGAATGGCCTATTTCCACTATAGATGGCGGATTTTCTGACGCACCTAGACTTAGGGGGCATATTTTCGCGGCTATTCAGCATTGGCGGTGAAGAAATCCGCCATCTATAAGCCAGATAGGCGTGTCCTTGTATGGTGTGGAGGATGAGCAGGTTCAAAACGTATTATGATTCGCCGATTGGCGGCATCACGATGGTTTCGGACGGTGAGGAGTTGTTGGGATTGTGGTTTGATGGGCATGCGAAAGATACCGATGAT
>CAVEVJ010000051.1:0-5269 GCA_963619075.1 Acidaminococcaceae bacterium | reverse complement strand
CCCTCGTGAATGCCGAGCTCATCGGCCGAACCATGCAAATCGAGCATGAACTGGTCCATGCATATACGACCGGACACGCGGTACAGACGCGGCCCCTCGCAGGTCATGACGCGCACGGGACCGCCGGCCTTGGTCACATGCTTGGCACCTTCCACATCGAATCCGGAAGCGGAGCGGTGGATACCGTCCGCGTAGCCGACCGGCACGATGGCGGTGGATGTGTCTTCTTCGGTCAGATAGGTTCGTCCGTAGGAGATGCCGTGCCCCACTTTCACGTCCTTGACCGTACCCAACTGCGCCTGCAGGGTCATGGCTGGGCGAAGATCGTAGGTGTAGGGCGTGCCCATGGCCGGATCCGCCTCATATCCGTACAATCCGATGCCCGGCCTGACCAGTTCGAAATGGATCTCCGGACGGGTCAACGTTCCCGCGGTGTTGGCCAGATGGCGAATCTCCGGCGCGATTCCCGCCGCTTCCATACGACGGGTGAAGTCCTTGAAATGTTCCACCTGCAGATCGGTGCAATGCACGAATTCCGGCACGTCCGGAGCGTCGGCTACAGCCAGATGGCTCCACTGCCCCACGATGCGCAGCACTCCCTCTTTGGCAAGAGGCACCAGTTTTGTCAATGCCTCATCGAAGGAGCTCTCCGTGAAACCGTTGCGACCGAAGCCGGAATCGACCTTCACGTGCACTCGCGCCGTTTTGCCGAGCTTGCGCGCGGCCGCCGCAATGCCGTCGATGCCGGAAAGGGAGCCCACGGAAATATCGATGTCGTTGGCAATCAGCTCGTCGAACGGCACCGCGGCGCCGTTGTATACCCAAGTGAGAATATGGCAGCGGTCGGGACCTATGCCGGCCTTGCGCAGCAGCAGCGCCTCATGCGACTGCGCCGTACCAAGCCATGTCGCGCCTCCGGCGAGCGCGGTCAGCGCAGCCGGAATCAGGCCGTGGCCGTAGGCGTCGGCCTTGACCACGCCCATGACGGCCGTCGAGGAGGTCTTTCCGCCCACAACGCTCACCAGATGGCGCATATTGTCTCGCAATGCGGCAAGGTCGACTATGGCTTGCGCCGGGTATCGGCGGCATGCGGCCTCGTAGTTCGCTTTGCCTTGTTCGCTGGAAAAATACCATTCACGTGTAGCGTTCAGAGTCATGGCCTCTATTGTTGCGCCTTCATATGACCGGTTTCGAACGTTTCCCACGGATTATGAGACAATTCACGGCGTTTTCACGTTTTTGTCCGAACCCAGTTTTTACAATTCCGATATATATGGCTTGCATAGCCGTTTTTTGATTTCTGGCGTTTGAGGCGTGCCAGAGTCCCGGAAAACCGTCCGGTCCAGCCCATATAAGTCCGATTTACAGGGAAATTCAGTGACCATGGATCTGTTTCGTAAAAAATCCGTGGAGCAGCTTGTCTCCGAGTCGACTCCACTGAAACGAACGTTGAAGACGTTTGACCTTACCATGCTCGGTATCGGCGCCATCATCGGCACCGGCATCTTCGTACTTACCGGAAAGGGCGCGCTGACCGCCGGCCCGGCATTGTGCGTTTCCTTCCTGCTTGCCGCCATCTGCTGCGGTTTCGCCGGCTTGTGCTACGCGGAGTTCGCCGCGATGGCGCCGGTGTCCGGTTCCGCCTATTCCTACGCCTATCTTGCGTTCGGCGAGTTGATCGCCTTCGTGATCGGCTGGGATCTTATTTTGGAATACGCGTTGCAGGCCGCCACCGTTTCCGCGGGATGGTCGGGTTATTTCAACAAGCTGCTGGAGGGCTTCGGTCTTCATCTGCCTGTTGAGCTGACCGCCGCGTACGGCACCACCGAAGGCGTGACCACGTATTTCAATCTGCCCGGTTTCGTCATCGTGCTCATCATCACGTGGGTGTTGTCGATCGGCATCAATCAGACGAAGAAGACCAACGACATCATGGTGTTGATCAAGCTGGCAATCATCGTGCTGTTCATCGTGTGCACCGTGTGGTATGTCAATCCCAGCAACTGGAAGCCGTTCTCCCCGTACGGCATCTATACGTTCCAGCCGGGTTCCACGCAGCCGTACGGCATCGTGCCGGCCGCGTCCATCGTGTTCTTCAGCTTCATCGGCTTCGACGCGGTGTCCTCCTCCGCCGAGGAGACCATCAATCCGAACAAGACCCTGCCGCGCGGCATTCTCATCTCGCTTGCGCTGTCCACCGTGCTGTACATCATCATGACGCTCATCATGACCGGTGTGGTGCCGTATCAGGAGTTCGCGAAATACATCGACGCCCCTGTGGCCGGCGTGATCCTCGAAACCGGTTTGAACTGGCTGGCGTTCATCGTCAATCTCGGAGCGCTCATCGGCATGACCACCGTCATGCTGGTTCAGCTGTACGGCCAGTCCCGCATCTGCTACGCCATGAGCCGTGACGGACTGTTCCCAAAGTTCTTCGGCGAGGTCCATCCGAAGTTCCGCACCCCGTTCAAGGGCACCTGGTTCTTCGGCCTTCTGACGGCGGTCGCCGGCGGTTTCATCAACATCAACGTGTTGTTCGAGCTGGTGAACATCGGTACGCTGTCGGCGTTCATCATCGTGTCCGCCGGCATTCTGTGGATGCGCAAGACCCATCCGGACGCACACCGCGGATTCCGCGCCCCCGGCGTTCCGTTCACCCCGATCTGCGCCATCGTGTTCTGCTTCGTGCTGATCCTCGGCCTCAACTGGGAGACCTGGCTGCGTTTCGCCGTATGGTTCGCGCTTGGTCTGCTGGTGTATTTCACATACAGCCGCAAGCGCTCGAAGCTGAACGGACCGGAGCTGCTGGCTGCCGAGGTCTAACCCTCAGAGCCGATCAGCAAGCGCCCTCATACGGCAGGACGGCCTGCGGAGAGCCGTGCGAATCCAATCGCACGCGCCTTCCGCAGGCCGTCCTGTTGTATTACGCCATTCGTAGCGCACCTTAAGCGCACCTTATATATAAGGTCCACACACGCACGCCAATACATGGGGCGTCATATATACCCCAGCCCTACCATTCGTGCCGCTGGTATGCGATTCGCGTGGTGTCCGTAGGCCTGTCCAGCAATTGGATCAGTCCGCAGCGCGCGAATCCGTTCGATTCCAGCACGTGCTGCATGGCCTTGTTGTTCGGATGAGTGTCGGCACGCACATTGCCGTAGTGCTCGATGCACCAGTTGATGCAGTCCTTGGCGGCACCCTTGGCCAGGCCGGACGATGCCACGCGGTGGATGGTCACGTACGGATCGTCGTCAAGCCATGCGCCGTCGATGTTCACATATGTGGGGTCAATGCCCGGACACAGCGCGAACTGCGCGAGTACGCGCTCCCGCCCGTCGAGCGTATCGACGAGCAGTATGGTGCGCTGGGCCTCGATGTCTTCCCGTACCACTTCCTCACGAGGGAAGGTGTTCCCCCATTGCGTGGGGTTGCCGTTGGCCGCCATGAGCTCTCGCGCGTGCGCGTAGATGCCCAACATGACGGGAAGATCGTCCATGGTGGCCCGGCGGAACCTGCGTTCGGGAGTGACCTCGCCCAATCCATTCACCTCATCTCACTGATTCAAACGTTTCCGAAGGTACAAACTATCACGGCAACTGCACAGGCCGCATGACAGATTCCATGGCATGCGGAACCGTCATGGACAGCATAACGAAAAGACCCCTCTCAATACCTTCGCAAGTCCATACGCAACCGCGCCAAATCGCCGGAGCGTCGGAAGGAATCGAAAGAGGTCAGCCAGCTTTCGGAATATGGCAAGAATCTCAGACCAGACGACGCTCGAACGCGTCGGAGCTGATGCCCTTGACCAGAATGTCCTTGCACCACTGCTTTGCGGTGAACAGGCTATGGTCGCGGTAGTTGCCGCAGCTTTCGATGGTGGTGGCCGGAACGTCGTCCCACGTGGCTTCGTAGGCGATGAATTCCAGGGACTCCTTCAACGCCTGGGCCACTTCCTCGGTGGAGTGCTCACCCCAGGTCAGCAGATGGAATCCGGTACGGCATCCGAACGGGGAACAGTCGATGTAGCCTTCGATGCGCTCACGCAGCAGCACCGCGATCGTATGCTCGATGGTGTGCAGTCCGCCGGTCGGAATCGCCTCCTCGTTGGGTTGCACCAGGCGAATGTCGTAGTTGGAAATCACGTCGCCGTTCGGACCGGTCTGGGTGTCGATGTAGCGCACGTACGGAGCCTTGACCTTGGTGTGGTCCAGTTCGAAACTTTCCACCGTCGGCTTTTCTTCGGCCATCATTGTTCCTTTCATATGTTTATGAACGTTGAATATTCACGTTTTAAAGTTCACGCTCTGAACGAACGTATCAGATTCATGAAGCGTTCGCCATACAACGCAAGTTTGTTCTGCCCGACGCCGTTGACCTCCATGAATTGCGATTCCGTGGTCGGCTTGAGCCGGGCCATGTCGCGCAGCGTCTTGTCGGAGAACACGATATAGGGAGGTTTGCCGATTTCCCTTGCGATGTCCAATCGCAGTGCGCGCAATTGTTGGAACAGCGGTTCGTCCGCCTCTGATCCGCGCCCGTCCGACGAGGCGCCGTCTTGCGCGGCAAGTCCCGTTGAACCGCGTGTCGCGGTGGTGTTCCGTTCGATTTTCTTGATTTCGTAATGAAAATCCGGCCGCACCGTCTCCGCGGCCCGTGTTCCGAATCCCACGATCGGCATGCGCCCCTCGCTCACCTGCAGGAATCCGTCCGTGACCATCTGGTTGAGCACGTCACGTATGCGCGCTTCCGAAACGTCATGCAGCATGTCGAACGTCGGCATGCTCTCCGGATGCAGATAATTGAGATCCTGCGCCTTCGAACCGCGCAGTATCCGAACGATCTTTCCGCTGCCGACATTCTGGTTCACGTCGTGCACGCAACGGCTGATGGCCCGCGCCACCTCGGTGACGTCCACCGTTTCGAAGGTATGGTCGCAGTTGACGCAGCCTCCGGAGCATTTTCCGGACTTCTTCCCGCCAAGGCCCGCCGTTTCTCCGAAATATCGGGTCATATACAGGTGAAGGCAGTCCGTGGTTCGGCAGTATCCGACCATCGCATCAAGCAGTCGTCGTTTGGCCATGCGCACGATTTCCTGCTCTTGCGGCGTCAATCGTTCGTTCTCATAGTCCGCATCAAGCAACCTGCGTCGTTTGGCTATGTCGGATTCGCTCCACAGCAACGTGCAACGGCTGTTCTCCCCGTCTCGCCCAGCACGGCCGGCCTCCTGATAGTAGGCTTCGATGGATTCGGGCATGTTGTGGTG
>CAVEVJ010000050.1:0-7376 GCA_963619075.1 Acidaminococcaceae bacterium | reverse complement strand
GCCATACCACGATCCGAGGTAAGGGCGAGGACAGCCACTCGCGGGTTGTCCTCGTCCTTGCCCATGATCGGATGGTCAATATGGGTGTGGGCCACCAGCGCTTGCACGGCGTCGAAAATCGCATCGGTATACGGCTTCGCATTCAAGGCGACGTCACGTGCCTTGGCGATATGCGAAGACGCGATCATCTCCTGCGCGTTGAAGATCTTCTCCAACGACGCGGTAGAGGCGATCCTAGATTTCAATGCGAGTTGCGAGCCCATGAATCACTTCTCTCCTGCGACGATCTTTTCCTGCTCGACCGGGGTTTCGCTCTTCGCGGCAGGCTTCTTGTCGATCAGCGGCTTGCCGCTGCTGGTCACGAAGGTCTGACGGAACGCTTCAACGGCCTTATCGAGGGCTTCCTCGGTTTCAGCGGTGAAGTTTTCGGTCTCGCGGATGGTCTTGAGGATATCGGTGTTGTGATCCAGATATTCCAGCATGCCCTTTTCGAACGGCAGCACGTCGCTGATCGGCAGATCATCCATCTTGCCATGGGTGCCGGCCCACACGGAGACGACTTCCTCTTCCATGGAATACGGGGAGAACTGCGGCTGCTTGAGCAGCTCGGTCAGGTGCGAACCACGGTTCAGCTGAGCCTTCGATGCCGCATCCAGATCGGAAGCGAACATTGCGAAGGATTCCAGCGAACGATACTGGGCCAGGGAGATCTTCAGCGTACCGGAGACCTTCTTCAGAGCCTTGGTCTGTGCGGCGCCGCCGACTCGGGAGACGGAGATGCCGACGTCAACAGCAGGACGCTGGTTGGCGTTGAACAGATCGGACTGCAGGAAGATCTGGCCGTCGGTGATGGAAATCACGTTGGTCGGAATGTATGCGGACACGTCGTTCGCCTTGGTCTCGACGATCGGCAGGCCGGTCATCGAACCACCGCCGAGGTCATCGGAAACCTTGGCGCAACGTTCGAGCAGACGGGAGTGCAGATAGAACACGTCGCCCGGGTATGCCTCACGTCCCGGCGGGCGGCGCAGCAGCAGAGAGATCGAACGATAGGCTTCCGCCTGCTTCGACAGATCGTCGAAGACGATGAGCACGTGCTTGCCGTTGTACATCCAGTGCTGTCCGATGGCGGAACCGGTGTACGGTGCGATGTACTTGAAGCCTGCGGAATCGGAAGCCGGGGAAGCCACGATGGTGGTGTACTCCATGGCGCCGGATTCCTCGAGGGACTGCCTCACCGATGCGATGGTGGAGCCCTTCTGACCGATGGCCACGTAGATGCAACGAACCTGCTTCTTCGGGTCTCCGGATTCCCAGTTACGCTTCTGGTTGATGATCGTATCGATCGCGATAGCGGTCTTACCGGTCTGGCGGTCGCCGATGATGAGCTGGCGCTGGCCACGGCCGATCGGCGTCATTGCGTCAATTGCCTTCAGACCAGTGGACATAGGCTCGTCAACCGAATGACGGTGCATAACGTCAGGTGCCTGAGCCTCGAGAATACGACGTCCTTCGGTCTTGATTTCTCCAAGACCATCAATCGGGTTGCCTAGCGGGTCCACGACACGGCCAAGATAGCCGTCGCCGACGGGCACGGAGAGCACTTCGCCAGTACGACGCACTTCCTGGCCTTCCTCGATTCCTGCAAAGTCGCCGAGGATAACCACGCCGATCTCACGGGCGTCAAGGTTGAACGCCAGGCCAAGCGTGCCGTCTTCGAAGGTCAGCAGCTCATTGGCCATGCAACCAGGCAGTCCCGTCACGTGCGCAATGCCATCGCCAGCGGTCGCGACATAGCCGACTTCCTGAGTCGGGGTGTCCGACGGCTTGTACGAATCGACGAACTCGTCGAGCGCCTTGCGAATCGTGGTGGGATCAATGGTAAGTTCTGCCATGATCACTCCTTATTGTTGTTTTTAAATTCAGTCAAGTCTTGTTTCAGGCTTGTTCACCGTGTGGCGAACCGTCAGGCGGTTGCCTTCACCGTGCGCTGAAGATGCTGCAGCTGTGCGACCACCGTATTGTCGGTGACTTCGTCACCAACCTGGATGCGCATGCCACCCATGACGGTCGGATCGACCACAGAGTTGATGTGCACCGGATGGCCGGTCTTCGCCGAATAGATGGCGACGAGCTTGTCGATCTGCTTGTTGGACAGTGGCGTGGCCGTGGTAACGGTGACCATCGATTCGCCCATATGACGGGAGAACTTGTTGATCAGCCACTGAATGGTCTGCAGATAACGACGATTACGCAGATTGCAGGTCGCATGCTCAGCCAGACGCTTGGTCACCTTGTTGAAGTCCGCGTTTTCGATCAGGCTGTACAGCAGCTTGATGCGGGCTTCGGAGGGAACCGTCGAGTCGTACAGCTTGGTGCGCACGACCGGAAGGTTGAGCAGTGCGGAATGCAGCTGGGCAAGTTCGACGGAAACTTTCAGAGTCGTTCCCGTGTAATCCGCGTAGTACATCATGCCGTCAACGCCGAAATCCTCCACGGCGTTGGCGATGTCGGATACGCGGCTCCACCTGCGTCCAACCAGATCGGACATGATTTCCATCGTCAACGGATGGGCCTGCTTCCCGATCAGGGTCTTGACCACTGCAATCTTGTCTTCGACTGGGCGCGACGGGTCGGTGAGGGCACGTTCAAGCCGAATGTTGTGGTCGAGCACGCTGGTGATCGTGAACAGTTCGTTCCCGATGCGCCATGCGTCCTCGCCGCTATCACGCAGCTTGGGGGCCAGCGAGTCACGCGAAACGCGATCCGCGATACGCGATGCTTCTCCTCGCATTGGTCACCTCCCTTTCTTGAAGGTTTCTATCACTTCTTGTCGCTGTCCAGCTCGTCGAGCATCTGGTCGATCATCGACGCCTGCACTTCTTTGCTTTCGAGCTTGCTGCCAAGGATCTTGCCGGCGAGTGCCGTTGCCAGCACGCCGACCTCGCCCTTGAGGCTCACCAGAGCCTGCTGCTGCTGCGATTCGATGGAACGCTGTGCCGTAGCGGCGATCTGTGCCGCGTCGCTTTCCGCGCGGGAACGCGCGTCGGCGATGATGTGGGTAGCTTCCGCACGTGCATCGTCGCGAATCTTGGAAGCCTCGACTCGTGCGGCGCTCAGCTGAGCCTCGTACTTGGCCTTGGCTTCGTCGGCATCCTTCTGGGCCTGTTCGGCCTTGGCGATGCCACCTTCGATCTTGGCTGCGCGCTCATCGAACACGGCCTGGAACTTCGGCAGGAAGAACTTGTAGAAGAACACGGCGACGATGATCAGAATGATCAACGACCAGAAAATGTCGTAGCTTTTCGGAAGGAACAGTTCCATCTCGCTAGCTGCGGTCACCATAGTGTCTTCCTCCTTTCATGTTCGTTTGCGTCTTCGGTGTTACCTTGGGTCAAGTCTTACTTGATGAAGGCGAGCACGAAGCCGAGCAGTGCCAGCACCTCGACGAATGCCAGGCCCAGGAACATGAGGGTCTGCAGACGGCTGCCGAGCTCAGGCTGGCGAGCGGTGCCTTCGATGGTCTTACCGATCAGAATGCCCAGGCCGATGCCAGGGCCGATTGCGGCGAGGCCGTAGCCGATGACGTTCAGATTGCCAGCAACCTCAGCAAGGGTAAGGAGTCCCATGTTTTTTCCTTTCTGGTTATTGCCCCATTAAGAAGCAACACTTTAAAAAGCCGGTGGTCAGTCGATCTCCGGATAGCTCATATTGATGTATGCGGTGGTCAGGATGGCAAAGATGTATGCCTGCAGACAGGCGACCAGCGCCTCGAACAGGAACATGAACATGCCAGCTGCGAAAGTGATCACGCCGAACGGCATGAACATCTTGTTCACCACATCAACGAGGAAATACTGCGTGGCCGAGAGGCACAGCGCAAGAATCAAGTGGCCCGAAACCATGTTGGCGAACAGTCGAATCGTCAACGAGAACGGGCGGATAATCAGCAGCTCAAGCAGCTGAATAGGTGACAGCAGAATGTAGATCGGAGCCGGCACGCCCTTCGGGAAGATTTCATCCTTCAGGAAGTGGCCAAGGCCCTTTTCACGAATGCCCGCAATCCAATACTGGCAGAAACACCACATGGCGAACACCAGAGGCAGCGTGATGGACGCGCTTGCCGCGATGTTGAAACCAGGGATGATGCCGCACAGATTGAAGACCAGCAACGTGCAGAACACGGTTGTGATCATCGGCACGTAACGCTTGCCTCGCAACTCGCCCATCACCTGATAGACGATGTTGTCGCGGACGAACTCGATCAGCCATTCGACTGCCCCCTGCCAACGGCCAGGGATAAGCTTCGCACGGCTTGCCGTAATGCCGAGAACCAGCAGCATGATGACGGTCGCAAGAATACGAACGAGAATGATGCGGTTGATGGCGAACGGCGTGCCCTGAAAAACGAACGGATCGGGAAGGAAGTCATTGATACTCGGCATTTCGGGACCATCAGCGATGGTCAGCATGCCCGCTCCCAATGCACCAATCATTCACGCCTCCTGCTCTTGTGTCAGCTGTCAGTTTAGTCCAACAACCGAGTCGAATGTGACGTTCTGGTTACTAACCAGAACGTCCTTCGAAGCATGCGCCAACGTAACCGGAGTCCCGCCAACGCATTCAACTCCGAATGGCTGGAAAGGAATTATTAGCCCGTGTCTAGACAACATCTACACACATGCCGTTTCCCTTACGGCCGTATGGCGTTCCCGGCGTTTTCCCTCAGTCTGTTGTTACTAGACAAAGTCGAGTTGTTTGTCGTCACACCAACGTCTCATCATCGAAATCATCGTTGATAAAACGTTTCACCAAAGTTTATCACAAATAACGCCAAACATAACACACCGAAAGTGCGTTTTTCTCGGAAAAAAATCCGAAACAAAGCTCCGATCCGGGTGATTCCTCATAGCGAAAAAATAATCGCAAAAATACCGCCGACGGTCTTACATTCTGGAACACGTAATCATCGACATCAACGGAACCACGCAGACACCGCTCAAAAAGCCGCAAAACACAACGAAGAGACCATATAGGAATCAAGCCAGGAATTCGCAGCTCAGCCTGTGATCACGCCGTAACCGTCCGAGGAGAACGGCACGAACGCATCGACGCGCGGAGAACCCGGCTCATGACGAATCGAACGATCAGTTCCAAGCCGCTTCTGCGCACGCAATTGCGGCACCTCGCTCAAATCGTACGGCGTGGTCTGATACACCCAATTCAGCCAATTACGCCACAATAGGTTGGCATGCGCACGCCATGCGAAAACCGGCTCCAGCTGAGGATCGTCATGAGGGAAGTAGTTCTCCGGGAACGGCACATTGGTCATGCCTTTGTTCATATCGCGCTCATATTCCTCGGCGAGCGTATATTTGCCATATTCCCAATGACCAAGCGCGAAGACTTCCGAAAAATCGCGGGTAGCGATCAGGCCAGGGCCGGACTTCGGTCCCCAGGTAAGCACCTGCAGCTGAGGATTATGCGCGATATCACCCTCATTGACGCCCGCCAATCGCGAATGCGGCTGAAGGCTGATTTCATCGAATCCGTTCGTCAGGAAGCAGTACTCATCCTGCAGATACTGCGGAAAAACGCCGAAAAGCTTCTCCGGAAGGTTTTCCTTACGCACGCCGTAACGATAGTTGAGCGCGCCCATGGCGCCCCAGCACAGATACATGGTGGAGAACACGTGGCTGCCGGCCCAGTCAAGAATCTGCTTGAACTCCTCCCAATAGTCAACCTGCTCGAAATCAAGATGCTCCACAGGGGCGCCCGTCACAACGAAGCCGTCATAATAGTTGTTTTCGAACGTGTCGATCGTTTCATAGAACTTCACCAGATGATCGGCGCTCACATGCGTTCCCTCATGCGTCGACGTCTTCATGAAATCGATTTCCACCTGCAGCGGACTTTTCGAGATCAAGCGCAGAAGCTGAGTTTCCGTCTCTATTTTCTTCGGCATGAGATTAAGGATCACCAGCTTCAGCGGACGCACACGCTGACGTTCCGCTTCAGGCTTTTCGAGCGCAAAAATACGCTCGGAATCGAGAATGTCTCTGGCAGGAAGGCCACTGGGGATCTTGATAGGCATGACACCTATTATGGTGTGCCCCCGGATATAGTTCGTTTCCAGCCATCTTCACCGCGCGAAACAGTTTGGACGGAGGCGCGGCAACGGTTGAGCAGCCGGTCCTCCGAACAGATTCCACAAGGCCGAAAGAACATGCGTTGAATATGCTGGAAATTCACGGAATACATGCGGAATCCCGCGGAATGTTCGTAATTTTCGAAGAATCCGGCGGAATTTCACACGACAATCAGCTGCAATCGAAATCAACGACACGCCGATTTGACATATATTCCAGCATGAGTAAATTAGATAGAGCTGTCGCAAAGACAAGCCGACGCGGGGTGGAGCAGCTCGGTAGCTCGCTGGGCTCATAACCCAGAGGTCCAAGGTTCAAATCCTTGCCCCGCTACCAATTGGCCGCCGTTTTCGAATTCATCGGAACGGCGGTTTTTGTATATTCCATGGCTTTTGCCGGCGTTAAATTCTCACCCAGCACGGCGAACCGGATGGCGGTCCGCAACAAACAGACCACCCGTCACAGCGAGGCCGGCACCGGCATCATCAACGACATCAGCGTAACCGTCGCCGCGCAGACCGCCGCCATCGCTGTGTTGAGCAAGGCCATGGGAGCGGACCCCGACCAGATCGCGAAGGCCGTCGAATCCGCGGTCAAGGCCAAGCTCGACCAGCTCGAGATCACCGTCAACGTGGCCGACGGCCAGAGCTGACGCCGCGCATCACGGCATGGCCCTTGCCCCCGACCGTGCCGTGATGCGATACTTACGGTAAGCGATCACCGCTTATCCAGGGGGCAAAAATGAACAGGACGCACATCGTTGTGGCGTTGTCCGCAGTGGCACTATGCCTGCTGCCGCTCGCCGCGTGCGGCAGCGCACAGACCACGGACCCGCAAACGGCTTCAGGCACGAACCGGCAGGCCGCACCCGAGCCGAAAACGAAGACCGGCGGCCAGCAGGCCACGCGGACGGAACAACAGACGGACACGACGACGCAAATCAACGTGGACCCACAGGCCATCATCGACTCGCTGCAGGTCGGCAGCGACGGCAGCAGCGACACGATGGATGCCGTGCCGCATGGCAACATGTACGACATCTGGACCGGCTGCATGCCGCAGAACCAGGTAAATGGCGTGCGCTGGGTCACCGGACCACAATCCGAATACATACGGCTCACCGCATCCGACGGCCAGTTGCCCACCATGTTCGACTGCATGGCATCCGCGACCGGCATGACGGACGACGCACGCGCCTCCATCACCGAATCGCAGGATGGACAGTGG
>CAVEVJ010000049.1:0-18877 GCA_963619075.1 Acidaminococcaceae bacterium | reverse complement strand
CCGTTACACCGACGCCGCTGGAACCGTCAAACCATTGGCCCGCGGCGATATGAAAATCAAAGTCGGCAATGGTGAACTGCTCGGTTTCGGCAGTGCGTGCCCGTTTTACGAGCGCAACTACCAGTCCGACGTCGTCGACACGTATTACGGCGAGGCTTTGGCGATTATCCGCCCGCGCAAGGTGGGGGAGATGGTCGTGCAGGCCACGAGTCCGTATGGAAATGCAGAAACAAGAATCGAGGTTCGTTGATGAAAGGTGTTGCTAACGCGTGGGGCAATTTCGAACGAACGCACCCCAAAGCGGCGAAATGGGTCTGGCAGATCGGCATTTTCTATCTGTTCAGCCTTGCGGTGACGGTATTGCAGTATGCGCTGTTCACGATTCTGCCGTACATGTTCGGCATAGGTCTGGCGGGCGTCGAATTCATGTGGCCGCGCATTCCGATTTCCTTCGCGGGACTTGACTATTCGTGGAACATCCTCGGCTACGAAGTGGCTCGTAACGCGGCCGGAGAGGTGGTGATCGGCGGTGGATTGGGATATTTCCTGAGCTATGAGATCGGTTCGTTCATTGCGCAGTGCGTGAATTTTCCGTTGCAGCGCAATGTGACCTTCAAATCGCATGGCAATCTTGCCTATCAGATCTTCTGGTATTTCATCGCCTGGCTGCTGATCTCCCTGTTCTGCAACGCGATCAACGGACTGTGGTTGCCGTTGGCGCAGGTGCGATTCAGTCCGGCCGTCTACAATCTGCTGGTCACGTTCATTACCGGCGGTGTTTCCATGGTGATCTATTTCTTCGCCTACAAGATCATCTTCCCGGAAGGCAAGCCGGAGGATGCCTCGCAGGGGAAGTGAGGGTCGCTTTACGCAACAAGGCGCGTTTCGTAGTTCATGTGCTGCGGGACGCGCCTTGTCTATTTGGCCATGTTCCAAGGATTCCGGATGGGTTTTTGTTCGTGGAGCTCGTGGTGTTTTCAGCCCCGTGAGTGGTTTCGTGGTTTACTTACGATTCACCTGCCGTGCGTGGCGTTTGTTGACGATCGCTTTCGATCCGCGTTCGGAGAGTTGCGATACCAGCGCTCCGAGTCCTGCCGAAAGAACGGCGAACGCGATGCTGAGTGCCGCTCCCTGCCGCGCGCTTGTGGAACCGTCTGCTTTCGTGGCTTTATGTACGACGCTTCTCTTCCACACCATGTCGAACAGCGTGCTGAACGCGAATCCCATCATGGTGGGGAAGACCGTTTTGAAGATCTTGTCTCCGAATGAGTCGGGGTCGTTGATTCTGTGCATGCGCATGGCGTCTACTTTCTCGTCGATTCGGTGCAGGGCCTTTACGGCGCGGTCCGCTCCGGATTCGAAGTCTGTCTTTTCGCTCATACACTCCAAGTGTAGTGCGTGTGGAGCGTTCGTTTCATGGTCATTTAAAGGGGTTTTGACCACGATTGGGGTCAAGACACGTGTGAAAAGAACGCGATTGGCCGTTCGTTTCGACTAGAGTGAGGGTATGACAGAAACTCAACTGGGAAGCAACGAGGCTTCTAAAACCGTTCCCGGACGCCTGGTGCTGTTGCGCCACGGGCAGACCGTGTGGAGCGAATCAGGCCAGCATACGGGTCGTACCAACATTCCTTTGACTGAAACCGGACGCCATCAGGCCGAGGATGCCGGTGTGCGCCTTCGTGAGGCGTTCCCCGACGGGTTTGATGCGGGGTGCGTGTTCGCCAGTCCGTTGCGTAGGGCGCAGCAGACTTCGCGGCTGGCCGGTTTTGATGATTTTGAAGTGTTGCCGCAGATCGCCGAATGGGATTATGGCCGTGCTGAGGGGCGTACGCGCCAGCAGGTCAGCGAAGCGGGCGGCTTTGCGTGGGACGTGTGGCGCGATGGCCCGCGTTCCCTTCCTGAGAATTTGGAAGGCGATTGGGTTGAAACGTTGCCGAATGGCGAGCAGGTGCCGGTGCACAACGGTCCGGGGGAGACGGTTGAGGATGTCGCCGCCCGTACGCGTGACGGCATTGCTTCGGTTTTGCCGATTCTCAATGATGGACATGACGTGCTGCTGGTAGCCCATGCGCATGTGCTGCGAATCCTGACTTCGCAGTGGCTGGGCGTCGACCCGCATTTCGCGCGTCTGTTGCGGCTTGATACCGCGCACTACTGCATTCTGAGCCAATACAAGGGTGATAACGTCATCGAACGTTGGAACTGCTGACGTTTGTGGTTGCAAGCGCACCCGTACGGTATGCGTGCCGTACGGGTTTTATTGTCTGTTGGTGATTTGTCTGTGTCCTTGTTGATTGTGTGCGGGGTTGTGTGCGGGGTCGCAGTCCAAAATGTGTGTCTGAGGTGGCGTTACGGCCATTCGATGGGGTTCGGATATTGCGGTGTTTGTGCGTGAGGTGCGTCGGGTCGGGTTCGTCGGCCTCTTGGAAGTATAAGTATGTGTCGTTGTGTCCCGCTTCCTTTACGTGATGCAGAAACTGCGGAATTTCAGCGATTCTGGATTTATGTGTCGAGATGATCGGTGTATGTGGTGGCCCCAACCGGGAGATATGCCCGTTTCTTGCGGGTTGTGGCTTCAAGGGGGTGTGTCGTCGAGCCTTGACTCTTTTTGTGATGCATGAGGAGACCGTGCGCGATCCATGTCGCAAAAATCCGCACGACCGGTCCGAGAATCCGCACAACTCTCTGAAAATCCGCAGACGCCGTCTTTGCGTTGTTGGCGCGTCCTGCCGTACTCGGGACGCAGGGTGGATTCCCATGCCTCAGGGCAACCGCTTTTTGGAGCCGTTCCACGCCTGCCCCGTATCTGCCGCCGCAACATGTCGGAACCTGTTTCGGACGTTATCAGAAAACTCGCGTAGCAACGCACAAATGTCGGGACTGCAACACGTCGGAACCCGTTTCGGACACGCATTCTGGCCGGCCTCAAAACCCGGACTGCCGCTTTTGAACTTCGCTTGGCTCTTGCGATGCGGGGGCAGAACCTGATTCCAGACACGCATTCTGGCCCATAGTCCGGGATTGATGGCGTGATCCCCGTTATGCATTCGTTTGCTTTTTGTTGGATTACGGTATAAAAAAATAAGGTTTTGATAAGTTAAATCGGTAAAAAGATTGAATTTTGATGACTGTTGCGCAAGGTATGTCGCAAACGCTTTCATCGTAAATAGTACTTAAAACCCTTTGTGAATAAAGACTTTTTACGTATTTAACAAGTTTTGAAATCGCTATTGATGACATTTGAAATGCTTACGTTTGCAAAAAAAGAAAAAAAGAGGCACAATAGTTGTTGCCGGAGCTGTGAAGGAGCAGCTTCGAGAAAAGGTGTGTTTCCGGAGGGATATCCGGAAGCCAGGAAAGGGAAAAGAAAGGTTCGATGATGAATCGTACTGTTAAGTCCGTAGTGGGAATGGTCGCCATCGCAGCAATGTCCGTCGGTACGCTCGCCGCATGCGGCTCGAGCTTCAGCTCCAGCGATAGCGAGGGCAAGGTCTACTATCTGAACTTCAAGCCGGAAGCCAACGACGCATGGCAGGCCCTGGCCAAGAAGTACACCGAGGAGACGGGTGTCGAGGTCAAGGTGCAGACCGCCGCATCGGGTACATACGAGCAGACGCTGAAGTCCGAAATCGCCAAGAGCGAAGCCCCGACCCTGTTCCAGGTCAACGGCCCGGTCGGCTACCAGAATTGGAAGTCCTACACGGCTGATATGTCCGACACTGAGCCGTATTCGCAGCTTATCGACCAGTCCGTCGCACTGAAGGATGGAGATAAGGTCGTCGGTGTTCCGTACGCCATGGAGACCTACGGTCTCATCTACAACAAAGACATCCTCAACAAGTACATCGCCACTGACGGTGCCAAAATCAAGAGCGTTGACGAGATCGACAATTTCGATACGCTGAAGGCCGTCGCCGACGACATGCAGTCCAAGAAGGACGAGCTTGGCATCCAGGGCGCCTTCACCTCCGCCGGTTTCGATTCCAGCTCCGACTGGCGTTTCAAGACTCATCTTGCCAACCTGCCGCTGTACTACGAGTTCAAGGAAGACAACATCACCGAGCAGCCTGCGACCATCAAGGGCACGTATCTGCCGGAATACAAGCAGATCTTCGACCTGTATCTCAAGGATTCCACCACTGAGCCGACGCAGCTGAGCTCCAAGACCGGTGACGACGCCACCTCCGAATTCTCCCTGGGCGAGGCGGCCTTCTACCAGAACGGCACCTGGGCATGGTCCGATCTCAGCAAGAACGGCATGGAAGCCGATTCCCTTGGCATGATTCCGATTTACATCGGTGCCGAGGGCGAGGAGAACCAGGGTCTGGCCACCGGTTCCGAAAACTACTGGTGCATCAACGACAAGGCTTCCGATGCCGACAAGCAGGCCACCAAGGACTTCCTGAAGTGGGTCATTACCGATGAGGCCGGCATCGAATCCCTCTCCTCCGACATGGGTCTGACCACGCCGTTCAAGTCCTTCAGCGATGTTGAAAGCGACAACCCGCTCATCCAGGCTGCTGTTGAGGATCAGAACTCCGGCAAGACCGCCGTCTCCTGGAACTTCACCATGATGCCGTCCGAGGAATGGAAGAACCAGCTGGGCTCCGCGCTTCTGGAGTATGCCCAGGGCACCGGTGACTGGGATGCCGTCAAGTCCGCGTTCGTGGATGGTTGGAAGACCGAATACGACGCATCTCACTGAGAGGATTGCGGGTCCGGTTGCGGGTCCGCGCTTCTTGGCCATTGAATCGTACCGAGGCGGATCTCTCCTTTCCTTGTAGTGGGCCTCGGTAGATATGAAGGGGCCGTCGCCACATTCGTTTGGATGTGACGACGGCCCCTTGCCTTATCTGTCGATGTTCCCCGCGTTGTGTTTCACGTGAGACATGCGGTTGTTTATCAGAATGTTTATCGGCGCATGCGTGCGGTGGTGGAACGTACGATCAGCTGCGCGGGGAACGTTCTGAACGGTTCCTCGAGCGGCTGCTTTTCGATAAGATCCAATGTCATCCGCGCGGCTTCCTGTGCCATCCTGACTGGCTCCTGACGGACTGTGGTCAAGCCGAGGTCGCGTGCGTAGGTGCCGTCGTCGTAGCCGATGATGGAGATGTCGTTCGGCACGGTGAAGCCGTTACGTTCCAGCTGGAACAGCAGCGGCACCGCAATGCCGTCTTCCTGACAGGCGATGGCCGTCGGCATATGGTCGAGGCTCAGCAGCTGCGTGACGACCTTGCTGATGTTGTTCTTGCCCTCATCGGTGACAAGCACCTGTGGTGCGACGCCATTGGCCTCACAGCATGCCATAAACGAGTCGAAACGCCCCTGCACGCTGAAGTGCAGCGTCACGTCGCGGTCGGTACGGATGTAGGCGATGTCTTTGTGTCCAAGCGTCATCAGATGACGGGCGGCAAGCTCGGAGCCCTGTTTGTCGTCGATGCGTACGGCCGCGTCGAATCCACGCTTTTCCGGCAGGCTCGAATTGATGCCGATGATCGGCACGTTCACGGATTTAAGCTGCTTGATCTCGCTGCTGTCGATGTCGAAGGAGATGACGATTACGGCGTCGACGTTGCGGCGTACCGGCAGCATATCGAAGAATTCGCGGCGCTCTTCGATGCTGGACATCTGGTAGATGGAGATGTCGTATCCTTCATCGTGGAATACCTGATTCAATCCTTCGATGATGGACGAGCTGAACCACAGATTGAGTTTGCCGGATATCAGTACCGCGATGCGTAGCGCGCGGCCGGTCTTCAGCGCGGCCGCGGAACGGGAGATGGAGAAGTTGAGCTCGTCGGCCGCTTTCATCACCTTCTCGCGGGTCGCTGCCGATACTAGATCAGGGCGCGTGAACGACCGCGAAACCGTCGAAATGGATACATGCGCAAGTTGCGCCACGTCTTGAATACTGCTTTTCATAATATTGACCTCTAAGTGTTCAGCATACTGTATTGCAAGTGTTTTGCAAAAGCACTCTTACAAACGTTTGCAAAAACTTTCATAAGTTTAAAAACTTTGAAATTTCGGTAAATTAGGTAGCTATATTGGTATGACAACGTTTCTGTATCTTCTGTTGAAACGGGTAAAAATGACAACGTTTGACATTTTGTGCAATGACATCTATCATGGCCAGTGAGTCCTTGACGTGAGACCGAACAGAGCAGTGAGGATCCGCCTTGGGGCGAAGGTTGCAAGGGAATTTCGCGGCACGCTGGCGTGGATGCGAAATCAGGAAGAAGGAAAGCAGGCACGCATGATCAGCATGGCTGGCAAGGCGATACGGAAATGGTGGGCGCTGTTCGCACTGCCTACGTTCGCCGCTTTTATCATCGGGTTCGTAGTCCCGTTCATTATGGGTGTGTATTTGAGCTTCTGTAAATTCACCACAGTCACCGATGCGGAGTTCGTGGGACTCAAGAATTATCAGAAGGCGTTTGCGGATACGGAGTTTCTGCATGCGCTCGGATTCTCCGTGGCGTTGACCATCGTGACGACCATCGTGATCAACGTGGCCGCATTCGCCATCGCGTATATGCTCACCAAGGCCATCAAAGGCTCGAACATCTTCCGTTCTGTGTTCTTCATGCCGAACCTCATCGGCGGCATCATCCTGGGCTATATCTGGATGCTGCTGCTCAATGGCATCCTCGCCCATTGGGGACGTGCGTTGACGTACAGTGCCACGTACGGTTTCTGGGGCTTGGTCATCCTGGTGTGCTGGCAGCAGATCGGCTACATGATGATCATCTACATCGCGGGCATGCAGTCCCTGCCGACCGACGTGCTTGAAGCGGCGGCCGTTGACGGCGCGACTGGAACGCAAACCATGTTCAAGGTCATCATTCCGCTGATGATGCCGTCGATCACCGTCTGCTCGTTCCTGTGCGTGACCAACGGATTCAAGCTCTACGACCAGAATCTTGCATTGACCAACGGCGCTCCGTCGAACATGTCTGAAGGCCTGGCCATGAACATCACCCGTACGTTCTACGGGCGCATGGGCTGGGAGGGCGTCGGCCAGGCCAAGGCCGTGCTGTTCTTCATTCTGGTGGCAGCGGTCGCAATCATTCAGAACAAGCTCACGACTTCCAAGGAGGTGGAGGCATGATCTCCGGAGACAAGGTCAAGCATGGCGGACTGTGGACCGTACTGTTCACGGTCATCTCACTGGCATGGGTGTTCCCGATCGTGCTGGTGCTCATCAACTCCTTCAAGCAGAAGGCGTATATCTCACGCAATGCGTTCTCCATCCCGACCGGTAAGGCGTTCGTCGGGCTGGAGAACTACACGCGTGGCATCGAAACCACGAATTTCTTCGCAAGCTTCGGCTGGACCCTGCTGATCACGGTTGGTTCCGTGGCTTTGATTCTGGTCTGCACATCGATGTGCGCATGGTGGATCGTGCGTGTGAACAATTGGGCGGCCAAACTCCTGTACACGCTGTTCCTGTTCAACATGATCGTGCCGTTCCAGATGGTCATGTTCACGCTCTCCAAGCTCGCCGACATGTTGAAGCTCAACACTCCGTGGGGCCTGTGCATCGTGTATCTGGGCTTCGGAGCCGGTCTGGCCGTGTTCATCTTCACGGGCGTGATCAAGGGCATTCCGCAGTCGTTGGAGGAATCCGCGATGATTGACGGCGCGTCCGTGCCGCGCATCTTCTTCCAGATTGTCGTGCCGATCATGAAGCCTTCGATCGTGTCGGTCGCGATCCTGCAGGCCATGTGGATCTGGAACGACTACCTGCTGCCGTACCTGACCCTTGACCTGGGCAAGTACAAGACCATCTCCGTGGCCATCCAGTACTTGAAGGGCGGCTATGGTTCGGTGGATATGGGTGCGATGATGGCCTGCCTGGTCATGGCGATCATCCCGATCATCGTGTTCTACCTCATCTGCCAAAAGCACATCGTCAAAGGCGTAATGGCCGGAGCCGTCAAGGGCTGAAAGCCCTTGGGAAACAGTGCTGTGCACTGTTTTCAGGTTCCGGCCCGAGCGGCTGTGCCGCGAGGGTGTGTTGGGTCCGCGCGTGGCGCGGTCCGCGATTGCAGGGCCGGAGGCGGAGCCGTCAAGGGCTGAGGCTGATTGATTGTGGCGTGGAGCTAGGCTCCACGCCACTTTTTTAGCGGATGTACCGCTTGAGCACGTGCTCGAGAATCGGAACATGAAGCATGATCATGGTGCCATAGCCGAGAACCAGCAACAGAAACAGACCTTGAGGCATATAGAACCAGCTGCCGGCCAACAAAGCCACAAACACCACGTCGATGGCGGCCAAAGCCAAGGTGTGGCCGATGTTGCTCACGCCGAAAACAAACGCGTTGCCCAACGTGCGCCAGAACGAATTCTCAAAACGTGCCTGCAATGCCCAGATCCACTCGAATCCGATGAGCCACACGATGCTCAAGGCGAATTTCGGAATCAGCAATGGGGTGATCTGCAGTACGATCCATGAATAAACGCTCAACGCGCCGGCCAGTCCGAAAATCAGCCAGTATCCGGTCGCCTTCACGAAATTCGATCGGAACGCGGCGAAATAATTGCGGGTCACCGCGCCTTCTCCGGCCAACGATTTGCGAGCCGCATCATGACCGGCCGCCAAAGCCGCGCCTATGGTGATGATGGGGATGCTGGTGACGATCATCAGGATGTTGATCCAAATCGCGTCGACGGCGTCACTGAGGCCGCGCATGAAGCCTGAATCGGGTGAAAGGAATCTCATACATCAAGTCTACCCGATTTTCGGCAATCGTTGTCACTATTCAAAATATTGGAATGTTATACCCCTATTGCAAACTAATGATGGTAGCGTTTTCATAAACGCAATGCAGTTGAAAGGATGGCATGTATGACCGTAAATAATCAGCGTGATGACTGGTGGAAGCAAGCGGTTGTCTACCAGATTTATCCGCGCAGCTTCAAAGACGTGAACGGTGACGGATTGGGTGATATCGCCGGTGTCACCGAAAAAATGGAATACTTGCGGGACCTGGGCATTGACGCCATCTGGCTTTCGCCGTTCTATCCGTCCGACCTTGCCGATGGCGGTTACGACGTGATCGACTACCGCAATGTGGATCCACGCCTCGGCACCATGGACGACTTCGATGCGATGACCGCCGCCGCACATCAGGCCGGCATCAAGGTAATCGTCGACATCGTGCCGAACCACACGGCAGACAAGCATGAGATGTTCCTCGAAGCGCTTGCCGCAGGCCGCGGGTCGGCCGCGCGTGACCGTTACATTTTCCGCGAGGGTCGCGGAGAGAACGGTGAACTACCGCCGAACGACTGGCAGTCGCTGTTTGGTGGTCCGGCCTGGCGGCAAGTGGAGGACGGACAGTGGTATCTGCACATGTTCGCCAAGGAGCAGCCGGATCTCAACTGGAAGAATCCGGATGTGCATGAGGAATTCAAGAAGACCCTGCGCTTTTGGTCCAATCACGGCACGGACGGTTTCCGTATCGATGTGGCGCACGGTTTGGCGAAGGATCTTGATTCCGTGCCGCTCGCCGATATGGATCCGATGGCGGTGCAGAAGCAGTTGCCGCCCAAGGGCGGTCTGAGCCCGCTGTGGGATCGGCCGGAAGTGCACGAGATCTATCGTGAATGGCGTGAGGTGTTCAACGAGTACGACCCGCCGCGTTTCGCCGTGGGTGAGGCATGGGTGCGGGCGGAATCGCAGCACTTGTACGCATCCACCGACGAGCTTGGTCAGGTGTTCAATTTCGAATTCGCCGAGGCTGGCTGGTTTGCCGATGAATTCCGCACCGCCATCGAGGATGGTTTGAAGTCCGCCGCGGAAACCAACGGGTCCACCACTACATGGGTTATGAACAACCATGATGTGCCGCGCAGTCCGTCCCGTTATGGTCTGCCGCAGGTCAAGGGCGCGCCTTTCCACCAGATTGCGCATGATTGGCTGATGCGCGACGGCGGCACCTATCCGGAGAATCGCGAGCTGGGTACGCGTCGTGCCCGTGCCGCGGCGTTGATGGAAATCGGCCTGCCCGGATCCGTGTACGTGTATCAGGGCGAGGAACTGGGACTGTTCGAAGTGGCGGATATTCCGTGGGATCGTCTTGAGGATCCGACGCCGTTCAACACCCGCCGCAACTTCACCGACAAGGGTCGCGACGGATGCCGCGTGCCGTTGCCGTGGACTGCCGCTGATTGCGGTGAACCGGCATCTTGGAACGGCGATTTTATTACCGGTGCCACATTCGGTTTCGGTCCGCAGGCCGGCGACTCCGCCGATGCGCATCTGCCTCAGCCGGCCTGGTTCAAGGACCTTGCCGCCGACGTTCAAGCCGCGGATGACGATTCCATGCTTGCGTTGTATCGCAAACTGCTGAAGTTGCGTCAGACCGTGCTGACGGTTACCGGTGATACGTCCACCGAACTGCTTGATATGGGTGACGCGGTGGTCGCGTATTCCCGTCCAGCCGTGGATGGACGCCGGTTCGTGTCCGTCACGAATTTCGGAGACGAGCCGGTCGAGTTACCGGAAGGCAGCGTGGTTGTGGCTCAGTCCGGCCCGCTGTCCGATGATGGCAGGCTTCCGCAAGACACGGCGGCCTGGCTGCTACTTGGCTGACCGATAACAATGATCGTGGCGCGGGACCCACGATCCACCCGGATCACGGGATGGATTGTGGGTTCCGCGCCACGATTGTTAGGGGGATTGGAGAAAATTAGTCTTCGTTCATGATGGCGGCAAGGTCTTGAACCTGAGGCAGATCGAAGACCTCGTTGGTGTGGACGACTTTGCCGTCGGGGCCGGCCAGCGGCACCCGCCAATTGGAGTATTCGTTGGAGGTGCCCGGCTGGTTCTGGGAGCGGGTCTCACCTACGCCGTCGACCAACGCGACCTGCAATAGCACGGATGGCGATTGCCTCAGCATCCTGTGCATGGCTTCCACTATTTGCGGGATATGGCCTTCCACATCGGCCGCGATTTCCGGCGTGATCAGTCCGCTTTCCAATAGACGGTCGATCATCGCCTGACGTTCGGCAGCCGCGGAAGCCTGGAATTCTTCGACTGGTCCGGACAGCAGGTGCAGCTTCTCGCGGAGCTTCACATGCTCGAACTGCAGATATCCGGCGGCGGGCGGCATGTCGTGCGTGTTCACGGAAGCCAGCGCGTACTTACGGTAGGTGGCGGGATCAGCGTAAGGATCGCCGGCGTTGGGGGAGTCGCCAATGCGGGCGAACCATTCCACGACGCAACCAAGCAGACCATGCTCCGCAAGCACGGTGCGCACGTAATCCGGTACGGTTCCCAGATCCTCACCGATCACCAGACCGTCCGCGCGGGTGGCTTCTATGGTGAGAATCGCAATCATCGCCTCGTAATCGTACGCAACGTATGCTCCGCCCTTCGCGCCTCCGCCTTGCGGAATCCACCAGAGGCGGAACAGGCCGAGAATATGGTCGATGCGCACCGCGCCGGCACGGGAGAACATGTTGTGCACCATGTCCCGATATACGGCGTAGCCGGTTTTCTTCAGGTAATTCGGATTGAACGGCGGCTGCCCCCAATCTTGGCCTTGCGGGTTGTAGAAATCAGGCGGGCAGCCCACAGTCACGCTGCCGACCGCGAAACGTTCCGGATTCCACCACACGTCGGCACCCAGTGAGTGCACGCCAACGGCCATATCCTGCACCAAGCCGAGTGCCATTCCCGCTTCTCGGGCGGTGTTCTGCGCGGCGGTCACCTGTTCGGCGGCGATCCACTGCAGCCAGCATTCGAACTCAATCAAGTCGGCATGTTCGCGCATCAGCTCGGCCACTTCAGGCGAATCGCGGTTCGTGTCGGTGATCCATGAAGTCTCCCATGGAGCGCCCCATATCTCAAACGCCACCGACCATGCGGCGAATGCCCGCAGATCTGGTCCTGAGGCTTTTTTGAACGCTTCGAACGCGGCCTGGCGCTCAGCGGAACGCGGTACCGCATACACCAGTTGCAGAGCCTTGCGCTTGTGCCACCATGCGGAATTGATGTCCATCGGATTCGGGTCGTCGTTGGCTGGTTGCATTTCGGCATGTAGCCGTTCGACTTCGGCCAGGTCGGCTTCATCGAGGTTAGCGTACTCTTCGATGTTCTGCGGGCGAATGTAGGTGACGTTGAGGAATCGGCGGGATTCCGGCAGGTAAGGGGAAGGCTCGAGCGGTTCGACCGGTGCGGACGCGTGAATCGGATTGATGAGCATGAAATCGGCGTGTGATTTCTCGGCGGCATCCTTCAGCAGATCGCGCAGATCGCCATAGTCGCCCACGCCCCACGATTCGGCGGAACGTACGGAATACAACTGTGTCATCCAGCCCCAGCGTTGCTTTTCCGCTACGGCTTTCGGCAGCTCGATGCGCGCGGGTGCGCAGATCAGTGCGGCCTCGCCGTGCAGCTCGCCAGCGTTCACGCGCAGGCTGTGGTATCCGGCCGGAATGTCGTCGGGAAGGTCCAACGTCAGGGAGCTGTCGTCCTGCTGCGTCAGGTACATGCACAGGTTGCCCGTGTACTGCATGCCGTCCTCCAGAATGAGTCGCAGGATGACGTCGTTGTCTTTGGCGTGGATGGGTATGGATGTCGGCTTGCCGATGAACTTCACGATGGTCGGCGGTATGAGCGTATCGGCAATGCGTTGCTTGGCCTCGGCGTAGGAATCGGCGATGGCCTGCTCGGTGGATGCGTCCACACCAAGGGCCGCCAGCACGCAGATAAGCACTTCGTCGCGGATTTCAACATAGGTGCCGAGCTGGTCGATATACGAGGTGGAGATGTCGTTGATTTTGGCCAGCTGGATAAGCGGGCGTGCGATGCGTTCTTCACTTTCTGTCTGTTGCGCTGCTGCTGTCATGTTGGTCGAAGGCTCCTTTTCGTGCGATTGCGGTCTGCATAACGCCATTGCTACGCCGATTGTCGGCGGCTGCGGTGCCGTCGGCGAATCGTTGTGATTACTGTAACATAACGATGCTATCGTTTGCAAAGTGTGTTGCGCTGTTAGAAATGGTTGCGATATATAGATTTATGATGACTATGCTGCGGTTAGCGTATTGATTTGTTGCGGTTATTATGATGAACGTTTGCAATATGTAGGTGCGACTGGTCTCGTGGGAGAAGTTTCGCAAGAACCTCGTTATGAGGTTGTATTTTTCGACCTGTACGGCACCTTGATTGATATCCGTACCGACGAACAGAGCGATGCCGCATGGCGGTCCCTGTATGAAACCGTGCGCGAGTTGGGTTCCGAATACGAATCCGTGGGTGCCCTGCGTGAACGGTTCGAACAGTTGGACGCCGGCTGGCTGTGCACTGGTATCAACGGGCCGCTCGAAGGCGCGTACACGACCCTCGGTGACACCGCCCCAGGGAACGCGGAGAACACAAAGTGAGAGTCAGCAGGATCTCATAATTACATCATCGTGCATGAGGTGATTTCCGGCCTTCGGAGTGTCTGAGGGTCGATTTCGGTTTGGGGATGGTGGTGCCGGGCCATGCTTTGCGGCTGAGGAAGGGGTGCGGTCCGCGCAGTACGTAGACGCACATGTCGTTGCCGAGCTGGGTGAGCTCGTCGGGGGTGAGCAGCTCGCGGCCGGCGCGCTGGTAGTTGATGGTGTGGCTGCCGGATACTCCCTTGCTGTCGCTGGTGGTGCGCAGGTCGATGGTTTCCTTGCCGAGGAGTCTGCTGAGCCATTCGGTGGTGGACTGTTCGTCGCCGCCGAGGAACAGCACCGAATCGCAGTTGCCGACGATGGTCTCCCAGGAGTCCCGGTAGCCGCCGATCCGGTCGATGTCGATGTCGTCGCCGGAGAGGATCTCCCTGACCGCGCTGACGGTCAGCGGGGCGAGACGTACGCCCAGGCTGATGATGATGCCCCTGATGCGTTTCATTGCGTGCACTCTTTTCCTATCGTCCCATGGACGGCATGCCCGCCCGGTCGAGATTGTCCCTGAGCTTTCTTTTGAATGCGCTTATCAGCGTCGCCCTGTCGCCGATCGCTCCCCACAGGCGTCCTTCGGAACGGATGGGGATGGCGTTGCGCCGCCGGTGGGAGCCGTGTCGCGGACCTTGGTTCGGGGGAGAGGCGCGATGATGGTCAGCCCGTCGCCGGTCAGGTCGATGCCGATCGGATCGCCGTCTCCCACGCTCTGGGGTTCCCTCATGAGCGTGCCCTCGAACCAGATCACGGGTTCCCGCCGTTGCATGATCGTCAAATTCGTCAATCTGATGCTCCTTCACATATGTGGGCGATGTGTCCTACCATGTTCCATCTTCGTTCTCCCAGGATGCCTCCGGTTTGGACGAACTTGGACGGAATGACGCGGAGGGAGGCGAAGGATGAGTACGGCCGGTATCATTACGACTTACTGGATTCGTAACGAAGCGAGCCGGAAGGAAAAAGGAGCGACGGATGTCGACGATCTATAGGACGAATGAATGGAAGGGCTATGGCAGGCAGAACTATTACTGGAACGAGTACAGGCTTGAAGGCGATATAGTTGTGAAATACAAATGTCACAGGCAGAAGTTCTTTGACGGGCACGAGAACACGTGGGACCGTGAAGAGGATGCGATTGCGTCCTGGTCTGTGGATGATCCGGATATGCCTGATTGGTTGCGTCAATATATCTGAGGGCGGACATCGGCCTATATGTTCAAGCCGTGGTGACTCCCCTTTTCCGGCTTCCGTTCCGGGACCGGCCGGTTCCTTTCCAGCTCATCGAGACGATGGAGGATGCTGCTGCGCGCTACATGGCCGGTGATTCCATGGCCGTCGGGTCCGGCGTCATGCTCGCGCAGCCTTTGGTAGTCGTCGAAGGCCATGCGGCTTTGGACGAGCAGTTCCCCGTCGCTCATCGCGTGCGCGGGGAACGTGTCGGGTGTCTCGCTGTGGCTGATGATCGTCACCTGCATGCCCAGATCGTCGTATTGCAGGTGCTTGAAACTCCTGGCGTCGTAGAGTCCCTGCTCGTTCCGGTGCCATGAGAAGACCATGAGGGCCCCGTGGTCCATTCACGGTGATCGATTGCTCGAGAACCACAAATTCTACGGCCATGTTCCACGCCTAGGAATGCCACAGCCAATAATTGTAGAACGGCGAATACAGACGAAACGGAGGTGTGGAAATGACGATGATTGAATCCTTGCCCGGATATGCCGAGGCGGAGGCGGTGGCCAAGGCCCGTGGGTCCAACCTGGTGGACATGATCAGCGCGTATCTCGCCGGAGTGGCGGCCGGAGGAGATGCCGTGACCGTGATGCGCACGCCTGACGAGGTGCGTGACCATTTCGGCAAGCTGATGGACGAGCTGTCGCAGGATATATGAGATAGACTCGCATTCCAAGGAGTTCGACAAGGACTTCAAGCGGCTGGCCCGATACGACAGGGTTCTGGCGCGCGAACTCCTGGAGCTGATCGCCGATAAGCTGATGCCCAACGGCCGGGTCCCGGACTCCTATCGGCCGCATGTGCTGGACAATCCGGGAGGACTGTACAACGGTTGAGGCTGTTGGAGGCTGATTCATCATCTTGGCCGATGGTTATGGGTTCGAGTCCCACCGGGTGCGCTTGAAATGATTGAGAGAATGCGGGATGCCGGCGTACGGGTGGTGCTGCTGAGCAACGGGCAATCCTGCTATGTCAGGCCGGAACTTGACCTGATCGGACTTTCAAAAGTCTTCGACGACGTGATCATCTCCAGCGAGGAAGGCGACGTCATCGGCGCCAAAAGCGCCGGTATCGACGGTGTGTACTTCCATACGGAGATTTCGCCGTCCTTCGATCCGGAAGTATCCGCGGAAGCGGTGCGTTCGTTCTCCGGAACGGACTACGACGGACTGCTCGATTTCGTGTTGAATTCCTGATTGAGGCCGTCGATCGCCATCGAAGGCCTGATATCCATCGAACGTGTTTGTCGGTGGATTGTCTGCCGATGATTGTCTTTGGACATCGGCCTGGCGTGAGAGGAGTGATGCGATATGACGGGCGAAATCGAAGAATCCGAAAAGGCGGAGGAACTCCGGTCGGTGCGTTCCGCGCGTAATACGGTGATTCTCGTGATCGTCGGCGTGGCCGTCGGATTGTTGTCCGGACTGTTCGGCATCGGCGGCGGAACGGTGATCGTGCCCGCGCTGGTATGGCTTGGTTTCTCTCAACGCAATGCGGCCGCGACCTCCATGCTTGCGATCGTGCCAACGTCGATTTCCGGCGTGCTCTCCTATGCGTACAACGGCAATGTCGATTGGATTGCCGCGATGCTGCTGTTCTGCGGCATGTTCGTAGGTGGACAGATAGGCAGCTGGCTGCTTTCCCGATTGCCGGAATTGGTGTTGCGATGGGTGTTCGTGGCGTTCCTGGTGTTCGTCGTGATCAATCAGCTGCTGTTCGTGCCGTCAAGGGACCAGCAGATAACCATGAACGTTGCGACCGGCGTATGCCTGGTGCTACTGGGTGTGCTGATCGGCGTGCTCTCCGGATTGCTGGGCATCGGCGGGGGAGCGCTGGCCGTGCCGGCGTTGTCGATTCTGTTCAACGCGTCCGATCTGATCGCGCGCGGTACCTCGTTGCTGGCCATGTTCCCCAATGCCATCACCACCAGCGTGGCCAATCACAAGCGCAAGCTGCTGCACGTTCGTTCCGCGCTGATCATCGGCATCACGGCGGCCCTCGTAACGCCTGCGGGAACATGGATCGCCGGAGCGGTATCCGCCCGCGTCGGTTCGATCATGTTCGCGATGTATCTGTGCGTGCTGTTGGTCCGCAGCCTTTTCGTGGCGATCAAATCCACGCGTTCCGCACGCGCGTAGGCTTTGGCCGGCGTGCAATGTATTGAAAGCGAATGGCTGGCTTTCAGCGTTGATGATAGCCGTCTCTTGAGCCGCATAAAGACTTCAACGGGTCCGTAACCCCTGTAATACGAGGGATTGCGGGCCCGTTTTTTAAATTCAGGGGGTACGTTCACTTTATTGAACCCAAAATTCATCTGCCGTTAGGTCGTGAAACGGACTGCGTTGGTTTTGCGCGCCTAGCGTGGGCTGCGGAAACGCAAGATTCCGCAATTACAGCGCGGAAAGGTTCCGCGTGCAGAAGAAAGAAGAACATATGGGCAAGCATAAGGCTCTCAAGGGCGCCATCGCGGCGTTCGCCTCCGTCGCCACGCTCGGAGCGCTCGCCGTACCGGCGCTCGCTGACGACGCATCCACCTACAGTCCGAACGGCAAATCCGTGGCGGAACTGGCCCAGCACGGCGGAGCGCAGCGTATCGCCGCGATCGGCAACAAGTCCGCCAAGAATGTCGTTCTGTTCATCGGCGACGGCATGGGAGATTCCGAAATCACCGTGGCCCGTAATTATCTCAAGGGCGTCAACGGCCATTTCGACGGCCTTGACGCAGTGGGCCAGCCCAGTGCTCTCGACGACGTGGAAGCCGGCACCGGACAGTACACGACGTTCTCGCTCGGTTCTAACAGCTCCGATAGCGCTGTCGGCAAAGACGGCAAGGGCAATCTGAACGCCAATTCGAATCCCGGCAAAATCACCACCGTCACCGATTCCTCGGCATCCGGTTCCGCCTGGGCCACGGGTACCAAGACCTACAACAATGCGGTGGATGTCGACGTGTATGGCAATCCGCAGCTCAATCTGGTCGAACTCGCCAAGGCGGCAGGCAAGGCGACCGGCAACGTGACTACCGCAGAAATCCAGGATGCCACTCCGGCCGTGCTGGAATCGCACTCGTCCGAACGCGGCTGCTACGGCCCGCAGGGCAAGACCGACGGTTCCTCCAATGACGCCGTGAAGCGTTGTCTCGCAAGCCAGCTCAAGGAGAACGGCGGCATTGGTTCCATCTCCGAACAGCTGCTTGACACCCGCGCCGACGTGACCATTGGCGGCGGTTCCAAGTATTTCCGCCAGACCGTGCAGGGTGGCGAATACGCGGGCAAGACCCTGTGGGAGCAGGCCGAGGAAATGGGCTACCAGACCGTTGAAAACGATCCGGACGCCCTGAACGCACTTGAATATAAGGAGGGCCAGCCGGTGCTTGCGCTGATGAGCGACGGCAATCTGCCGACCAAGTTCAACGCGTCGAAGGCGACCGCCCAGGATCCAGCCAAGGACGCCAATCCGACCGTATGCACGGTGAACGATCAGTGGCTCGGCAACCAAGGCTCCTCGCTCAAGGACATGTCCAAGAAGGCCCTCGAACTGCTCAACGCCAATCCGGCCAGCCAGTCCAACGGCTTCTTCCTGCAGATCGAAGGCGCTTCGATCGACAAGCAGGACCACGCCGGCAATGCCTGCGGCCAGATCGGCGAGACCGACGATTTCGATCAGGCCATCTCCTATGTGCTGCAGAACGTCGATCTTTCCGAGACTCTTGTGATCGTCACCGCCGATCACGCCCACACTTCGCAGATTCTCAACTCCCAGCCGGCCTACGCACTTTCCACCGTGCTCAAGACCGCCGACGGCAGCAACATGGTCGTTTCCTACGGCACCGCCGAGTCGGACTCCCGCGATGAGGATGGCGGCTACAACGGCGGCGATATGGCTCACACCGGCACGCAGCTGCGTATTGCGGCATCCGGTCCGGGTGCGCAGCGTGTGGTTGGCTTGACCGATCAGACCGACAACTTCTACACCATCGCAGGAGCTCTTGGCCTGGCCACCACCACCGACCAGCAGAACGCGCTGTCCGACAACGCCGAAGTCAAGGTCTCTTCCGAGAACGGCTCGTATGCTGCCGCCGCGACCGGTTTCAACGGCGACGCCGTGCTCAGCTACGAGCTGAAGGATAAGTCGGGTAATGTCGTTGCCGCTTCCGATTCCACCACTCCGCTTTCCGGCGTGCGAGTCAAGACCGCCCAGA
>CAVEVJ010000048.1:0-11221 GCA_963619075.1 Acidaminococcaceae bacterium | reverse complement strand
GTCCTGAACGCCCAAATCCTCCAGCGAACGAACCAACGCTTCGGCGCCGGTCATCTTCTCGCCGTCGACGACGGCCTGCTTTTCGGTTGCTGCGGATGCCTTGGGCATGCCGCTGAATGCCTGCAGAGGCGTAGGTAACACCATGTTCCCTCTCATGCTCGCTCATGGAAACTTGCCACGGGGCACTGGACGCGTCTGTGGAGCGTCGGCAGTACCCCGTTAAGCGGAATGCCGTGAGCCGCTTGTGGCGACTTCTCGAATCGCATTCTCTCGCTAGTAATCAGTCTATGCTATCGGCTGACAGCGTGGCTTGCCGAAGAAGGGCCATATACCGGCGTGTTGCGGATATGCGGCAATGGTGGGTGCAGGCGGGCGCGACGGGTAGATATGACATCCGCCATGGCGGGTCAGCCACGCGCGTCGAGGTTCTTCCACCCCTCCTCGGCGGCCGCGAGCTGGGCCTTGCGCTTGCTGGAACCCGTGCCGGTGCCGATTACCTCGTCGGAGCCTTCGAGCATGGCCTTCGCGGTGAATATCTGCGCGTATTCCGGACCAGATACCGCCATCTGGTAGTAGGGCTCGCCCAATCCCATCTCATGCGCTTTGACGGTGAGCGACGTCTTCCAATCGAGTGCCGGCCCCTCCGTGGCGACTTCCTCAAGCGTCGCGTCCACAAGATGGTGCACAACCCTGCGTGCCTCGTCGATGCCGTGCTGGATGAACGTGGCTCCGATCAACGATTCGACGATATCGCACAGAATGGAGCTTTTATCGGAACCTCCCTGCTCAGCTTCGCCATGGCCGAGCAGAATGTACGGGCCGACGTGCAGCGTCTCCCGGGCGATTTTGCTGAGCGAGTCTTCGGAAACGGCTTTGGCGCGCATTTTGGCGAGCTGGCCTTCGGTTTTGTCCGGATGCGTTTTGTACAGCGTTTCCGTGGAAACGAGTTCGAGTACGGCGTCTCCGAGGAATTCCAGACGTTCGTAATTTTTCGTGCCGGGATGCTCATGCGAGAAGGAGCGATGCGTGAGCGCCTCGATGAGCAGGTCGGGGTCAAGCGTGGTTCCCAACGCTTCGAACAGCGCGTCCGCCGCGTTCATACTCTGCTCGACGCTCGGAACGTTGTGTTTGCTGGATTTGCCGTGGGTTCCGGATTTGTTGCCGGACTTCTTGCCATGGGCCATTGCGATGCTCCTTACGGACCTGCGACCGATGCGAAGATCGGCCTGATTGTGTGCTGGCCGTTGCGCACGTGGCAAGGCAGCCAGCGGACTGGCCTTCTTTGCTACGTAAACAACGTTGACGTTGATTTATGTTGTTGATTATAAAGAAACCCTGCCACCCGTCGATGGCAGGGTCTGGTGCTTCTATACCGTTATCCGGCAACCACTCACTTGGTGTGGATGGCGCGGATGGCCTCGCGGTACACGCGGCCGCGGAACACGCCGCAGCTCGGGCAGGCCATGTGCGGCAGCGCCGGAGCGCCACAGTTCTGGCAGGTAACGGTCTGGGCGGCCTTGGCCTTCCAGTTTGCGCGGCGAGAATGGGTATTCGCGCGCGAGGTCTTGTACTTAGGCAGTGCCATTGTGTTTCCTCTGTTTCGTTCGAACGATTGAGCTTAAGCGTTCAGTATTCTAACGTGGGCTCCGTACAAACGCCAAATCGGTGGGCGCTCAGGCCTGCTCGTCGTCTTCCAGCTGGGCTTTCAGACCTTCCAGCGCGGCGAAACGAATGTCGGTGACGTCGTGGTGGTGGTCCGGGTCCTCGTTGAGGTCGGCGCCGCACTGCGAGCACAATCCCAGGCAATCCGGCCTGCACAATGGCTGCAACGGCAGCTCCTCGACCAGCGTGTCTCGCAGCAATGCCTCCAAGTCGGCCCAGGATCCGCCTTCAAGAAGCGGATACGTGTCTTCCGACTCGTCTTCTCCGGCGATGATGTCGATCTCCTCTTCCTTGCCTTTCTTTCCCGACTTGCCCTTGTTGTCGGATGAGGACTTGTCTTCGTAAGGGAAGAAGGATGTGACGTTGACCGTCCAATCATGGGTGATCGGCTTGAGGCAGCGGGTGCATTCGGCATGCACCGGTGCGTTGATGCGGGCGTTGAAGATCAAGCCGTCAACAATCGAATCGAAGGATCCGATGACGCTGACGTCCGCGCCTTCGTCAATGCCGACGATCGCGTCGCCGATACCGCTGGGTGCGGGGAAAACGGAGTCGATCTCCTTGCTTTGACCGGCTCGCGAGGCGACCTGCGCCACGGAGACGGCCCACGGTGAATCTTCGATACGTGCCATGATCAGCCTTCCGGATAGTCGTTTGAATCAAGATGCGGCATACACGTGCCGGCTTCGCGTTGGCGATCGTACAGCACGTTGAGTCCTGCCTGCACATCGTTATTGAGTTTGTCGAGCTGCTGTTGCAGCGTTTCCATGACCGTGGTGCAGTATTTGTCCGCTCCCTGGGTGAGATGGTCGGCTTTCGTCTGCGCTTGGTCGAGGATAGCACGCGCCTTCTGACGTGCGAGTTCGGTGACGTGCTCCTGCCCTGCGAGGAACTGCGCCTGCTCGTTGGCCTCGCGTATGGTGTCCGCCGCGCGTGATTGTGCGGAGGACACGATTGCGTTGGCTTGCGATTGCGCGTTCTCCAGACGCCGTTCCGATTCGCGCATCAGCGCGGATGCGCGCTCCAGCTGCACTGGCAGCATCTTCTTGAGCTGTTCAAGCTGGTCGGTGAATTCCTCGCGGTCCACGCGTACGGAACTCGGGGCGAACAGAATCGGTTTGGCCTCGGACAGCATGGTCTCCATGGTGTCGATGATGTCGTAGACGGTGGTGAATTCCTCACGGTTGTGGCTGACGTCCCCGTCGATCGGGGAATCGACGTTGAACGTGTGGCGCAGGTCGGGGAGTTCCGGCATGGAAATCAGTGGTTTCGGCGGCTGGTTCGAAGCGGAATCGTCCGTGAAATCGGGATTCACGGAGAAGTCGGTCGGCTGGCCCGCAGCGGAACGGGCGATCCGCTCGCGCTGTGCGGTGGAATCGTCCGTGAATTCGCTGTTGCGATTGCGGTCGTCCATCGGGTCGAATCCTACTGTCTCTTCACCCATCATGATCTCTTTTCGTTGTTCAGAGACTCCTTGAGCAGCGGAATCACGTAGTCGGGCACCATGCCGGTCACATCGCCGCCATGGCGTGCCACGTCTTTGACCACGGAACTGGAGATATGTTCCAATGCCGGCGCTGCGGGAAGGAACAGGGTTTCCACGTCCGCGAGTTTGCGGTTGACCAACGCCATACCCAGCTCGGCCTCATAGTCGCCGTTCTGGCGAAGGCCCTTCACGATGACCGTCGCGCCGACTTTTTTGCAATAGTCGGTGATCAGGCCTGTGGTCGAAGAGACCGTGATATTGGTGCAATGGCGCTCTTCAAGGGCATGGCGGATGATGTCGACGCGGTCTTCTTCGGAAAACATCGGCGTCTTCGCCGCATTCACCGCCACCACCACATGGACTTCCTCAAAAAAACGCGCGCAACGTTCGATGACGTCCAGGTGTCCGACGGTCACGGGGTCGTACGACCCGGGGCAAACTGCAATTGTCATAACCTTAAGGGTAGCGCGTTCGAACGATTACGCCGCGCGAATCGCCACGCGCGCGACTATGATTGGTTGCAGTTGGCCGCCGACATGGCGGTTGTGTACGGATGGAGCTTCTCATGGCATTGGATTTCCAGAACGAATTCTTCGACGACGCGGATCCCGTCTCGCCGCTTTCTAACCCCGACGCAGGCACCGCCGTGCTGGAACGTCCGGAGGCGGAGACAAAGCTTGACGATGGCGGTAACGGAGACGCCGACCGATTCGCCCACTACGTTTCCCGCGATCGCATCGCCGAATCGAAGCGTACTGGCCGTCCGGTCGTGGCGTTGTGCGGCAAGGTGTGGGTGCCGAAGCGTGATCCTTCTCAGTTCCCGGTGTGCCCGGATTGCAAGCGTCTGTATGAGGAAATGATGAACTCTTCGTTCTGAGAGCGTAATCGCGCGGGCATGATTTGATGGCTGTTCCGTGCGAAATCTGAGGCCGGCTCGCGCGGGGTTCTGCGTGGACCGTCCGCATATGAAGAGATCCTTACGATTCACGCAAATCGTAAGGATCTTCTTTATTGACGCTATTGACGGCAAAAGCTGTGAGGATCCAAGTCCTAACGCAGGGAGATCTCGTCGATGCGGCGCAGCTCCTCGTCACTGAAGGAGAGGTTCTTCAGCGCGCCGATGTTGTCGAGCAGCTGCTGCGGCCTGGACGCGCCTACCAGCACGGACGTGACCATGTCGTCGTGCAGCAGCCAGGCGAGCGCCATTTCCGCAAGCGTTTGGCCGCGGTCGCGCGCGATGTCGTTGAGTTCGCGAATCTGCTGCAGTCGTGCGTCGGTCAACGCGCTTTCCTGCAGGAACCGGCCATCGTGCGCGATTCTGCTGTCGGCGGGAACGCCGTTCAGATAGCGGTCGGTCAGCAATCCCTGCTCGAGTGGGGAGAAGGTGATCAGGCCTTTGCCGAGTCGATTGGTGGTTTCCTTCAGTCCGTTGCGTTCGACGGTGCGGTCGAAGATGTTGTAACGGTTCTGATTGATGACGAATGGCACATGGAGCTCGTCCAGGATGGCCGTGGCCTTTTCGAGGGTCGGGCCGTCGTAGTTGGAAAGGCCCACGTACAGCGCCTTGCCGCTGCTGACTGCGGTGGCGAGGGCTCCCATGGTCTCTTCGAGCGGTGTTTCGGAATCCATGTGGTGGTGGTAGAAGATGTCGACGTAGTCGAGGCCGAGACGTTCGAGGCTCTGGTCGAGTGATGCGAGCAGGTATTTGCGGCTTCCGAGGTCTCCGTAAGGGCCGAGCCACATTTCATAGCCGGCTTTGGTGCTGATGATCAACTCGTCGCGGTGGTGCTGGAAGTATTCGCGCAGCAACCTTCCGCAGTTCTTCTCTGCGGAACCGGGCTCGGGGCCGTAATTGTTGGCCAGGTCGAAGTGGGTGATGCCGTTGTCGAATGCGGTGAACACGATCTGGCGCATGGTGCTGTAGGGGGTTATGTCTCCGAAGTTGTGCCAGAATCCGAGAGAGACCGCCGGAAGTTTCAATCCGCTGGCGCCCACATGGTTGTAGACCATGGTGTCGTAACGGGCGGGGGACGGCGTGTATACGGTTGTTGGCTCGAACAAAACTCCTCCTTGATGTCTGTTGGCCGTGATGTTCCGGTCGTGTTGACGATACGACCATAGTCGCACTTCAAGTAAACTTGAGCGCAAAGGGCGGCGGTTGGTCGTTGCGTGGAATTGCGGGAATTCGGAAGGGGACGGGAATGGCAAAATACTCCATTCGCGAGGTCGCGCGGCGATTCGATGTGCAACCGTCGACATTGCGTTATTACGAAGACCAGGGATTGCTGGTGAACGTTGGCCGTGACGATGTTGGACGGCGCGTGTACGGCGACGAGCATATCGGACGTCTTGAAGCGATCGCGTGCTTCAAGCATGCGGGCATGAGCATCGAGGAGTTGAAGAAGTTCTTCGAATACGAGCGCGACGAGCGCGCGCACATCGCGGACATGCTCGAACTGCTGGAGCATCGCAGGGTCGCCATCGTCGAACAGCGGGCCACCTTGGAGGAGGCGTATATGCACGTGCTGCGCAAACTGCATCTGTACACGGACCTGAAAAGCAGTTACGAGAACGGTACACCGCATCCGGACTGGTCCGATTACGACGGCAAGGATTTTCGCTGATACCCGCCTGTGAATCCGTCAGGTCGACGTTGTGGTTTCGGCCTGACGGATGAAGGCGAACGAGGGCGGACGGTCAGAGGATGGTGACTTCGGTCGGGATCACCGGATCGCCCTCGATGAGGCTCTGCGCGCCGATCGGCAGCTCGGCCAACGCCTTCGCGCGATGGTTGTGCGCGTTGACGATGGCGTCGTGACCTTGGTAGCTGCCGTCGATCTCGCCGTGGGAGACGTAGTCGACCAGTAGATTCTTCCATCCTTCCTGAGGTTGGAAGGCAGTGAGCTTCTCCTCGGATCCGGCGATGACGTGTTCGCAGTCGGCCAGGGAGTATTCGTAGGAGCGGAACGCCAGTTTGCGGCCCGGCACAGTGGCTTTGTCCTTCGACTTCTTGGCCACGGGCTGCATGGTGCCGTCGGAATTCTCTCGTTCGGCCAGCTTGTAGACCATCGCGCATGTGGGTGCGCCAGAGCCGGTGACCAGCATGGTGCCCACGCCGTAGGAGTCGACCGGAGCGGTCTGCAGGGACGCCAGCGCGTATTCATTGAGGTCGTTGGTCACGGTGATCTTCGTGTTGGTGGCGCCCAGTGCGTCGAGCTGGTTGCGCACGCGCTGGGCCAGGGACGCGAGATCGCCCGAGTCGATGCGCACGCCGCCCAGTTCGGGGCCGGCCACCTCCACGGCGGTCTTTACGGCTTCCTCGATGTTGTAGGTGTCGACCAGCAGTGTGGTGTTCTTGCCGAGCGCGGCAATCTGCGATTCGAACGCGCTGCGCTCGTCGTCGTGCACCAGCGTGAAGCAGTGCGCGGCTGTTCCGATGGCCTTCAGACCATACATCTTCGCGGCCAGAAGGTTGGCGGTTCCCTTGAAACCGCCCACGACTGCCGCTCTCGCCGCGGCCACCGCGGCCCATTCGTTGGTGCGTCGGCCGCCCATATCCATGCAGGGGCGGTCCTTCGCGGCGCTGACCATGCGCGATGCGGCGGAGGCGACGGCGGAATCATAGTTCAGAATACTCAGCAGCAGCGTTTCGAGCAGGGTGCACTCGCCGAATGTGCCCTCAACCTGCAGGATGGGCGAGTTCGGGAAGAACATCTCGCCTTCGCGGTAGCCCTTGATATTGCCGGAAAAGTGGAAGTTCTCCAGCCATGTGATGGTTTCGGGACTGACCACCTTGCGGTCGGCGAGGAATCTCAGGTCGGAATCGCTTAAATGGAAGTTCTCGAGGGCGTCGAGAATACGCCCCTGGCCGGCTGCCACTCCATAATGGCGACCCAGCGGCAGGTGGCGGGTGAAGATCTCGAATACGCACTTGCGGTTGGCGGTGCCGTCCTTCAGACATGCGTCAAGCATGGTGTATTCGTACATATCGGTCATCATTGCAGGTGAATAATCCAGCATTCCAAAGCCTTTCTTGACTTTTGGTGAAACTGACCATAAGTGTAGGCCCCGCGGTGGCCAAACATCAGTTGCGTTCCATGATACGTCGAAGTGTTGTATCGACGGCAATTGCCGCGAGAGGCAGATGGCGGGATGGTGATAGTGTCGAGGATTAGAAATTTTCGAGATTGCCGAACCTAAGGTGGACGAGATGGTAGCGATTAAAGACATGCTGGGCGAACAGACCGTGATACGTGCGGACGGCCGTAAGGTCGACGAACTCAGGCCGGTGCGCATCACCCGTAATTTCACGGATGTTCCGGAAGGTTCCGTGCTTGTTGAATGCGGCAACACCCGCGTGATGTGCACGGCCACGTTCACCACAGGCGTTCCGCGCTGGCGCAAGGATTCCGGCCTGGGCTGGGTGACCGCCGAATACGCCATGCTGCCGCGTGCCACAGCGGACCGCACCGACCGTGAATCCGTGCGTGGCAAGATCGGCGGACGTACGCACGAGATCAGCCGTCTGATCGGGCGGTGCCTGCGTGGAGTCGTCGACATGAAGGCGCTCGGCGAGAACCAGGTGCAGATCGACTGCGACGTGCTGCAGGCTGATGGCGGTACCCGTACGGCATCCATCACCGGCGCGTACGTTGCGCTGGTGGATGCCATGCGTTGGGCGGAGAAGCACAAGCACATCAAGTCCGCCGACAGAGTGCTGAAGGATTGCGTATCCGCGGTCTCCGTAGGCGTGATCAACGGCAAGCCCATGCTCGACCTGCCGTACATCGAAGACAGCCAGGCCATGACCGACATGAACGTGGCCATGACCGGTTCCGGCGAATTCATCGAGATTCAGGGCACCGCGGAACATCGTCCGTTCAATCGAACGGAACTCAACGCGCTGCTTGACCTGGCGGAGAAGGGCAACAAGGAGCTGCAGGCCGCCCAGCGTGCCGCGCTCGCGCAGAACTGACGGCATCGCGGAACGTCAATACGCAGACAACGCGTAATCATGTAATTAAGGAAAGCGTAACAAGGAAAGGCTGACGCATGCAGATCATCGTCGCAACGCATAACGAAGGTAAATTGGTGGAAATCCGACGCATCCTCGAAGAACGTCTCGGCGATTGCGCCAAAGACGTGGAACTTGTGTCCGCGGGATCGCTGAACCTGCCAGACCCGGTGGAGGACGGCATCACCTTCCAGGAGAATGCGCTGCTCAAGGCGCGTGACGTGGCCGAACGTACCGGATGTCCGGCAATCGCGGACGATTCCGGTCTGATCGTCGACGTCATGGGCAACGCTCCGGGCATCCTGTCGGCACGATGGGCAGGCGAACACGGCAACGACAAGGCCAACAACGATCTGCTGCTGGCGCAGATCGCGGATATTCCGGATGCCAAGCGCACGGCCCGTTTCCGCTGTGCGGCTGCGCTGGTGGTGCCGGGAGCGCGTAAAGACGATGGCGTCTACACAATCGAAAGCGAAACCGTTGAACTCGGAGAAATGCCGGGAGTGCTGCTGCGTGCCCCGCAAGGCGTCAACGGATTCGGCTACGACCCGTTGTTCGTGCCCGACGATCAGCCGGCACGCGCCATCGAAGCGGGGGAGCGACTCACTTCCGCCCAAATGGAGCCCGCGGAGAAGAACGCCATCTCCCACCGAGGCAAGGCATTGCGCTCGCTCGTTGCCGCGGTCGAGAAGATCGTCAAATAGACGACCGGTATCAATCCACGCAATCAACGTAAGCGGACAACGCGGCGAACATAGACGGGAATCGCAAGTATGCGCTCATTTTCTCTGGTAACGCTCACTCCGGAAGCGTTCGACGACTTCTCGGGCAAAAATCCGGAAGGCAATTTCCAGCAGACCTCGGCAGCCGGACGGCTGCGCTCGATGCAGGGGATCGAAGTCGAATATCTGGGTGTGCGCGAGCACGACGATATTGTGGCGGCGGCGCTGTTCGAAACGCATCGCAGCCGACTCTCCACGTTCAGCGTGGTGCATGACGGCCCGATGTGCGACTACCGCGATGTTGAACTGACCACGTTTTTCATGGAACAGCTCAAACGCCACGCCAAGGAAAAGGGTTCCGCGCAGCTGGAAATCACGCCGGAAACGCCGTATATGCTGCGGGATTCCGAAGGCAGGCAGCTGCCGTCTGAAGAAGGTGGAAAACCGGCGGATGACGTATCGAAAACATTGGAATCATGCGGATTTACGCATGGTGGCTTCACTGTTGGATACACGGCGGTGCCGCGTTGGCGCTACCTCAAAAACCTGGACGGCATCACAACCGAACAGGAACTGATCAAGTCGTACGACAAACGTACCCAGTGGAGCGTGAAGCGAGCGGCGTCCATGGGCGTGCACGTGCGCGAACTGGCCGATGACGAACTGCACATCTTCGCCGACATAGAGCAGGCCACGGCCGAACGACGCAACTTCGAATACCGCGGCGAACAGTATTTCCACCGCTTCAAGGAAGCCTACGGAACGGCGGCGCATTTCATGACGGCCGAAATCCACATCGCCGAATACAAGGCCGATATGGAAGCCAAATGCGAGACATTGCAGGTCAAAGTGAACGGTCTGGAAGCGAAGATCGCGCAGCGTGAAACCACCAAGCTGCTTCGCCAGCTCAACGAGGAGAGGAACAACCTCAACGCGGCGCAAAAACGCTTGGCCGAGGCCGAGGAACTCTCCAAAAAAGGCGATGTGCTGCCCGCCGCCGCGTCGTTGTTCGTGGAGCATCCGCGCGAAACAATCTATCTGTTCTCCGGAAGCGTGGAGGAATACAAATCGTTCTACGCTTCGGCGCTGATCCAGCACCATGCCATGCTGCATCTATGCCTGGAGCGTGGCGTGAACCGCTACAATTTCTACGGCATCGACGGCATATTCGACGACCCCGACAGCGAAGGCCGTGGCGTCCTGGAATTCAAGCAAGGGTTCAACGGGTACGTCGAGGAGCTGTTAGGTGAATATACTGCGCCGGTACGTCCGGTTGTGTTCGCGGCAAAGTCGTTGGCCCGTAAACTCCTGAAACACTAAGTGAATGCGACGATACTGGAGCTATGTTCTTGAGAAATAACAATATGATGCGTTCCGAATGGTCGGTACGTGAGCTTTCGGCAGAAGAAATGGACCTGCTGTCCGCCCGTGCCGCGGACGGAGGATTCCAGCAGACCGCGCAGATGGCCGCGCTCGCCGCGTCCGATGGCGTGGATACGCAGTTTCTTGGATTGGTGAACGGCGACGACATGCCGGTCGCGGGTGCGATGGTCGCCTATACGAAGGGGCGTTTCGGCTTGGAAGGGTCGATCTGGCTCGGTCCGTTGGTCGATCCGCTGGACGACGACCAGTTCACCGCATTGACGGTCGCATTGCAGGTCGCGGCGAAGAAGCGCCATGCCATCAGCGTCACATGCTGGCCTCCGCAGGTGTACTGCATGCGTGATTCGGAGGGTGAGCCGACGCAGCCGGCGAACGAGGCGTTGATCAAGGCCTACGAAGCCTGTGGATGGCGTCATGCCGGATTCACCCGTGGGTATGCGTCGGTGGTGAATCGGTGGAATTACGTGAAGGATCTCGGCGAATTCGCGGATGCGGACGCGCTGCTGGCCTCGTATTCCAAAAACACCAGGCGTAATGTGAAGATCGCCCGCAATAGTGGTGTGGCGGTTCGTCGTCTTGGACGCGACGAACTGGGCATGTTCCACGATATCTGCGAGCTGAGCAGCCGGAAGCAGCATTTCTCCAATCGTAACACCGCATACTTCGAGAGGGTGTTCGATGTATTCGGAGACAAGGCGGAGTTCATGGTCGCCGAGGTGCATCTTGATGAATACCTCAAAGGTTGGGAAACCAAACTGGCCAAGTTCGAAAACGACTGCAGGAAGCTGGAGAAGTCGTTGGAGACGACGAAATATCCGGATGATGTTCGCAAGAAGCTGGCCAATGCCGAGAAGAACGTGGACTCCGCGCGCAAGCGTATCGAGGACGCGCATGCGAGGATCGAACGCGACGGCGAGGTCGTTCCGGCCGCAGTGGGCCTGTTCATGTGGCATG
>CAVEVJ010000047.1:0-2219 GCA_963619075.1 Acidaminococcaceae bacterium | reverse complement strand
GTCATTGGAGATGAGTGACCGTGGATGGCTGTACAACGGCACGGTGCCGCCCATCAGCTTCCCGAGCGACGAGATGCGCGAGGAGACCGAGAGGGCAAGGCCTCAGGAGATACGAACCGCCGAACGGCTCCGCAAGCACGGCATCGTACCCGCGTTCCAAGTCGACTATAAGACAGTAAAGGACGAAAATGGAATTGAACAGCGAATCGGACTGTCCGACTGGGCAGGCGGAATCGAAATCAAAACCCCGCAATCAGCCGACAAGTTCCGAACAGTCGACAGCTATATCGGCAATGCGTCAAAGAAACACGATTGCACCCGCCTTATCATCGACAACAGCGAAAACCCGAACATGAGCGATGAACAACTCGCAGAGTTCATTCTGAAAAGCCAGAGATTCAAGGATGGCATCGTCTACATATTCAACGAAGAGTCCGGACTTCAACGAATAAGGTAAGCGCCTCGGAACTCACTCGAAATAGCGAGAACGGGGGCACTTACACGTTTAGTATATCACATTTGGTGGATTGCCGGAGTAGACGAACGGGTCCGACTGTAAATCGGGTGCATTTTGCCGCGCGGGTGCGAATCCCGCATCCACCACTCGACCAGCCGTCCGGCTGGCGGCGACCATGCGCCGCGTCTCATGGGAGGACCATACGGCGCACCGTGGCGCGGTCGAACTCGAATCCACGGGAAACAAGCAGAGGGAGTGCATCATGTTCAGATTCCGTATGCCGGCTCGCATCCGCCTCATCGGCGGCGGCGAGGCCGAACTCCGCCGTGCGCGAGACCGGCCTGGGACATGCAGATGGCGCCGAAGAGGACGGCGATGGCGCCGAGGGTGGTCGGTTTGTTCATGATGTTCATGGATTCTCTGCTGTAGGATGGATGGACGGGTTCCGGCTAGTTGGGTTAGCCGGAACCTTTTTTACTTGTGCTTCGGGGGCTTTCGGCCTTCTCTCAGTCCAAGCTAGACGCTCACCGCTATGGTGGTTATCTAAAGGATGGTGTCCATCCAGTCCTTGGGTTCCATGTGCACTTCCTTTTGATATGACTATCATGTGCGACGATGAGAGTTGCGCAAGCCGGGAACACGGAATTTCCTTGAAATATCAGTGATGTGCCATACTCGCACATCACTGCCGAGTTCATAAAATGCTCTACCCTGAGCATGATTGACGACAAGCCTGCGTGGCCGATCGACTCGTGACCGATGGTCTGGATACGGGCATGATGTCGTCAATGATTCCGCACATGCGCGTTGCATGCCGGTGGTAAAGTGGGTGGGCCTGTCACCGACCGATTCTTGAAGATGGCCAGTCCACACATTTTCCGGGATGCGTCATCGGCGGAACCGACATTAAGGATGCCGCTGGTATCATCGTCCCGTGACATGACGACGCAGAACCGGCATGTAGCCAGTTGATGGGACGCATATCATGGTCTCTTAAGGAGGCGTCATGTCGAATCTGGAGTATCATTTGCCGCCGTTGACCGAGGAGGAACGCGAGCGTGGCCGCCGTCGCATGCTCAGTGGGATTCGCGTGCGCGGCGCACGCTACTACAGGAATGCCGACACCCTACGCCGCGAGCTCGCCGACGAGCTGACTCTCGCCGGCATGACCGATGTGGAACTGGCCGAAAAGTCGGGGCAGCCGCTCGCTTCCGTCCGTTTCCTGCTTGAACACGGTTACGCGCCCGTCGGCACGGTCATGAAGGTCTTCGCCGCATTGGACATCACGCCCGTGAACCTGCCCGCCGAATGCGTGGGCTGCCGGATGGAGGCATGATGGACTCCCTGCACGCGTGGATGGACGTTCGGCCGGTCGGCCGATTCGATGAAAAAGACGTCGTGATGTCTCATTCATACGACGGTCATGCCGTACGTGAATATTAGATGCGACGGCATCATGCTGCTGATGGACGGCAAAGGGTTCCAAGTCCATGTGGGGAGACAGGCATCAACGAAAGGAGGAGCAAATGAGGCTCGCGTACCCGATAATCCTCACCCCGTTCGATGATGGCGACGGTTATACCGTTGAGGTGCCGGATCTTCCCGGATGCGTCACCGAAGGACACGATCTGGCCGAAGCGCTGTTCATGGCGCAGGACGCGGCCGGCGGATGGGTGCTCACGGAACTTGAAAACGGCAGGGCCGCTCCGAAAGTCAGTGACCATCCGGCTCGTCGGTTCTGATTTCGGACGTGTCACTGACT
>CAVEVJ010000046.1:0-2051 GCA_963619075.1 Acidaminococcaceae bacterium | reverse complement strand
AGGGAGAGCCCATCGCGGACCACCATGGTCGCCAGGTCGTTCATCGGGTCGTTCATGCCCGCGTACTCCCAGTCGATCATGCACAAGCCGTCGTCCCCGGCTATCCAGTTCACCGCATAGGTGTCGTTGTGGCAGAGAACGCGCGGCCACTCGTCGAGCGCCACGTGGTGCCAGACACGGCCCAGCCCCCGTCGCAGCCCGGCCAGGCGCCCGGCGGCGTCGCCCTTCCTTGGCGAGGCAAGCTCAAGCAGGCGGTCACCCTCGGCCAGCAGGTCCACCTCAAGATCGCAAACCGCGCCGCTCTCGTGGAACGCTCGGATTTGCGCCACGCCACCTGCCAGGTCAGCAGGGTTGTCGTAGTCGAAGTCCCTGGAAGAGGGTTCGAAACGCGACAGTTTCCAGCCCTCACGGCTGATTTCTATAACGGAGGGGTCGATCCCCAGCTCCATGGCCTTGCGCTCGGCGATGACCTCCGCATCTCGGTCCACCAGCGCCGAGGAGCTCACGCCCGGGTGGCGGTAGACGTACTTCTCGTGCCTCATACGGAACGAGAACGAGACATTCGTCAGGCCAGCGTTCAACGGCTTGATATGGGTGATCTCGGCAGGCTCGCAATCAAGCAGGCGGCAGATGTTCGCCACGGCCACGGGGCTCACGTTGGCAAGAACGCCCTCTTCCCCAAGCTCCGCCATGCTGTCGAACTCCCGCATGCCCACAGGCGCGGGAACGCCATAGAGCGGCAGCTCGTCGGCATGCCGGCCCCAAAACTGCTCCCACAGAAGTCCCCTCATGCCTATGAAGTTTCGCTCGGCGTCGTACAGCTTGAAGAACTTGTTGGCCCATTCCAGAGTGATGTAGGCGGCACCGACCATGCACGTACCCGTAGGCGCACCCCAGCGAAGACCGCCCAGCAAGTCGTCCGCGCTGCGCTCCACGACCAACTCGCGCACGGCAACGTCCTGCTCGCGCACCATACGAAGAGATCGATCCCCGCCCCCGAAATCAACAAACGGATTCTCCGGGTACCAATGGTCCGCGCAACAAACGAAAGCGTCACCTAGACGGTCGCGCACCAGCCCAAGACTCGGAAGGTTCGATTCATCGGCCCAGCGAGTACTCACCACCAAATCAACGCCGAAGTCGTCTTCCAGATAGAAGAATTTCTCCTTCTCATAACCGACCACGACGGTGATGCCGTCGACACCTGCTTCGCGCAGTTGACGAATCTGCCTCTCAATCAGAATCTCACCCTGGTACTCGAACAGGCCCTTCGGCTTGTCGTACAACGGTGGGAAGAACTGGGATGACTTGCCGGCGGCAAGGATGATTGCGTTCATGTGTATCTCCTTGGTGTTGATGCGACTTCCGCTGCGGCCCGCCTAATAGGCGCCATCCCCGACGATCATTGCCTTTACGGTGTTCTTGATAAGCCGTGCATCGTAAGCAGGGGAACAGTGATCCACGTACATGAGGTCCAACGACACCATCTCGTCGAACGTTGAATTGGATCGGTTGCCCGCTTGCCAGGCGCCGCCGCAGCCAGGCTTAACGGTTAGCCGGCGCTTCGCATGGTCGTCATAGGCAAGCACTTCCACAGGAAGCGCGGGACGGGGCCCGATGAGAGACATTTGGCCCACAAAAACGTTGATAAATTGCGGCAACTCGTCGATGGAGTGCTTGCGGATGAAGTTGCCTAAGCCGGGTATGATCCTGGGATCGTCTTTGATCTTGAACATCGGGCCGTCGGCCTCGTTCTTGTCCTGCAAGTCCCTGAGCAAATCGTCGGCATTGGGAACCATAGAGCGGAACTTCCACATCCGAAACAGGCTGTAAGTACCGTCTTTCTTCAAACGTCCAACGCGGACCTGCGAGTACAAGGGGCCAGATCCGGGGGACTTGATGCAAATAGCCGCAGAAAGAACTGCGCCGGGAATCAAGAGGATGACAATAGCGGCGCCAGAAGCGCATACGTCGAACGCACGCTTGATAAAGCGATAGCCATAACGCGACAGGCTTGGCAAAAGGCCAGAATCAGCCCCGCGCAGAGCATC
>CAVEVJ010000045.1:0-5760 GCA_963619075.1 Acidaminococcaceae bacterium | reverse complement strand
TAATTGCAGAGCTTCGTAGTGAAGTCGAAATCGACGAGTCGTTGGGTTTGAGGTTGCGGCCTGATTATTTTATACAAGCTTCTTTGAAGCGAGATGAAATTGTAGCATGGCAAACCGTTTCCTTTGAAACTAGAGCGAAAGAATTGCAAGATTGGACTTGGCACTTGTTTTATCATCGTTCCTTAGCTGACCTGCTTACTATTTCTGATTGGGTTCCGAGAGCATTCACCGATATGAAGGTTCTCCGGGATGAGGATTCCTGTGAAATGACAGAGGAAAAGAGAGGCGGATGGCATTCTGTTTTGTCATATAGACCACGAGTCGATTGCTCTCATTTTGAAAATCCTGAGTTGCAGTATCTCATTCGTTTTTCTGATATTCGTGAAGAAGGAATCCGAAAGTGGTTTGAACTGGTGGAGAAGTGCCAACAAGGAATGACGCTTCTTACTTATGTAGCAAGGGAACAAGAACATCTCGCTCTTGAGACACTGAATACGTTGACAGGAACTATGCTCGACTGCATTGGATGGTACATCGTGAAGACGAAGAATCAGAAATCTAGGATGAAACAAAATCGATGGACAAATGAAATGCAATCAGCTGGTTTCTCCCAAATGATTGATGCTGTGCGGGAGGAATTAGGTGATGCGTTCCCGTTTGTGAATCCGGAAGAATGGAAGAAGAGCATGAGGAAGGCGTTCATCGGGAATAAACATGGTGATGCTGAAGATGTAGATTTCCAAACAATGTACGACGTGACAATGCAGTCATTGGTCATCGTGCGAATGTGGGTAGGACTGCAGTTAGGCGCTGATGGAAATGTGTTAAGAGAGCGTGTTGCAGCTGACAGGATAGGTAGGAGAGTTGGCCGTTTCATTGCGCGATAGATGACGCTGGCTTGATGGGACCAGAGTTTTTGGTAGACGCTGATTCGTGAGTCAATGTTTATTGTGGGAATGATTCGCCTGCCAATGTCGGGATTATGACGGGATTCATTCTCTAGTGTCGGGATTGTGACGGGATTCATTCTCTAGTGTCGGGATTGTGACGGAATCATGACTGATATGACACAATCCGCTGATGATCTCGATGCGCTCCGCACCGCAACCGTCTCCGAAAGTCGTATCCCTGATGAGTTGGACGGCAATGAAAACGGTAGGTGGAATTAGCCGGCCAGTAAATCCTTGGCTAGACTGTCAACATCGGTAAAGATTTTCCATTTTAAGGCAAAGCATTCCAACGGTCCGGCGCTCCCAACGGCCCTAAGCATAATCCCCACGGCGAAATCAACTACAATGGCGAATGGGTCGGGTTGGTTGACGGCGTGGGTATGGCTGGGCTGGCCGCTCGGTTTGACCATCGTGACTTTCCCGGCGACGACGCGGCACGATACATCAGGAGGTGCGCAGGATGAGGCACATCGTATTCGGCAACGGCAAGAAGAACTTCGTGATACTGCCCGGACTGTCGGCGCACAGTGTGATGGGTCTGGCGGACGCGATCGCGGATGCGTACAAGGATTTCTGTGAGGAATACACCGTGTATGTGTTCGACCGCGCCGAGAACATATATGAGGGCTACACCGTCAGGAACATGGCGGAAGACACCGCCGAGGCTATGCGGGAGCTGCACATCGAGACCGCCGACGTGTTCGGCGCATCCCAAGGCGGCATGATCGCCATGTATCTCGCCATCGACCATCCGCGGATGGTGAACAAGCTGATCCTCGGTTCGACGTTGGCGAAACCCAACGACACGTTCAACCGGATCATCGACGAATGGGTGCGGCTGGCCAAGGCGAAGGACGAGATGGGACTGCTCGAAAGCTTCGCGGACAACGTGTATTCCGAAGCCACGCTGAAAGCCTATCGGGAAACGATCATCTCCTCCAATCTGGGCATCAGCGACGAGGAATACCGTCGCTTCACCATTCTGGCCGAAGCGTGCAAGACCTTCGACTGCCACGACGAGCTTTCCGCCATCCAATGCCCGGTACTGGTGCTCGGATCGCGTGGCGACCGTGTCGTGACGGCGGAAGGTTCCGAACAGATAGCCGAAGCGCTCGGCTGCGAGATCTACCTGTACGACGCCGACTACGGTCACGGCGTATACGATGAGGCCGCCGACTACGGGCAGCGTTGTCTGGACTTTCTGCGGGATTGATCGCAGGCGGAAGTCCGTACGGGTTTTCGCTAGCTACGTGCCGAGGCGTTCCTGAATTCCGTGGGACTCGTTCCATACCATTTGCGGAACGCCTCCGCGTAATAGCTGCTGCCGTTGAATCCCACGGCCGTGGCGATCTCCGTCACGGTCTTGTCCGTGTCTTTGAGAAGCGCGGTGCTTTTATCCAGCCGATATTGCGTCACATACGTATTGGGCGACTGCTTGATGTATTTCGCGAACAGTTTGCAGCATTTGCTTTGCCCCACCGCTCCCGAAGCGGCTATGTCGGCAAGGGTGATTTTGTTCATGTAGTTATGCTGTATGAAACCGATCATGTTTCTTAGGATGAAAAGATCGTCGTTCTGATTCTTCCGTTGGTTTTCAAAAGAAGTGTTCTCGTAAATCCGTATCCATATATGCGAGAACAGATTCTGTATTTTCAACGGGGCAAGCCGCTCGTCCCTTACGGAATACATCGTCGTGATGTCTTCGAATATCGTCCGCTGCCATGGAACGTCGGAACTCAACTTGATGTAGGAGGCGTTCTTGTTATGCAGAATCGGCAGTACGAAATCGCGTTCGTAGGCGTAGGTCGTGCATAGCAGCATCGGGTGCACGAGAACGCAGATGAAGTCGCATTCCTTTTTCTCCTGCGAGAAGCCGAAATGCATTTGCCGCGCGTTGACGAATATGCCCTCGTTCTCGTGCAGGGTAACGATATCGCCGTTGACGTTGTATTGCATCTCTCCGGATATGACGGCGATGAATTCGATGTCGTCATGCCAGTGGGCGGGCGCGGTGTGGTCGAGATAGGCGGAAAGCAGGGACCTACGGATGTAGATGGGGTAGTCGGCATGGTCGTAGTGGACTTTCTCGGAACGGTCGTCCCGCGTCTCCAAAGACATCATAATCATCAACCTCGCAGGATTGTTATCAAATCAGACATGATAGTGATAAATATCGGGTGGACTAAACAGAATAATTGTATAAACTGAAACCGGTTCTGTCGAGGGCGGTAGAGCAAGACGAATAGACGAATAAAGGAGCGAACGCAATGAGCGCGATGAAAGATAGGATGCACACAGGAGAACTGTATTTCCCCGGCGACCCCGAGATCTCGCAGGTACAGGTGGCATGCCTCAACCGACTCTACGAGTTCAACCAGACCCGGCCGACCGAATACGAGAAAAGGCGCGCCCTGATGGAGGAGATGTTCGCGGAGATCGGTGAAGGCTGCTACATCGAACCGCCGTTTCACTCCAATTTCGGCGGAGGCCACGTGCACCTCGGCAAGAACGTCTACGCGAACTTCAACCTGACCTGCGTGGACGACACCCACATCTACGTGGGCGACTGCACCATGTTCGGGCCGAACGTCACCGTCGCCACCGCGGGCCACCCGATCCTTCCGGAACTGCGCGAGCAGGGATACCAGTACAACGCGCCCGTGCACATCGGAAAGAACTGCTGGATCGGCGCCGGCGTGATCATCCTGCCCGGCATCACGATCGGCGACAACGTTGTGATCGGCGCCGGAAGCATCGTGACGAAGGACCTGCCGTCCAACGTCGTGGCCGTCGGCAACCCGTGCAAGGTGATGCGCGAGGTGAACGAGCACGACAAGGAGTACTACTTCAAGGACAAGAAGATCCCGCAGGACCTGTGAGAAGAAGCCGCAACAAGGCTTCGTGAAGAAAATCCGTGAAGAAGGATTCATGAAATGCGATTCGTAAAGAAGGCGGTGATTCACAGACATAACCAAGCTGTATGAATGTGTTGTGTAGTAAGAAGGGCAAGGCTGCATGCTTTGCCCTTCTCCTTATACCGGGCGATTGCTGAACTTCACGTCGTAAAACAGGACTCCGGCGGTTTTCGTGCTGTTCAATACAGTGTTGGGCACACCCTTACGCTTACAATGTTGCCATTGAACAGTGTGGTTTACAGGTAGGGCAGAGGTGTGAGCGAGGAAGCGGTTCAGGAGCGGGAACGTGAGGAAGCGCGTGCGCGGTTGCGCGACAGGGGATCGCGGTTCCTTGGCTATCTGGCCGCCGTCGCGCGCGAACAGGGCGTGAAGACCCCGCATCAGATCGAGAAGAGCCTTGAATACGTGCTGTCCACGCAATTGACGGACGCACCAGGCCTGTTTACCATCGGACCGACCCGGGACTCATCGGCATGGTTCACCATGAAACAGGTCTCGAAACCGATTCCGGTACGCATTCCGGAAAACCTGAAACCATATGTGGATCCAAAGAGCGTCAAACGCACCACCAGCACGCCGAAGCTCGGAGCCAAATACGAGACGTTGAAGGAACAATCCGGCAACCAAAGCCTGAGCGAGCGGGAACGACAGGCCATCGCGGACCGGATCGCCGAGATCCAGCAGGCATTCGCATCATGGAAGACCACCACATGGACCGTGTGGCGCATGGGCAACAGACTCTTGGAACAGTCATACGACCTGTATCAGAAACTGTTCTCCATCTACCTTCAGGTCTCCGGCGAATCCGACACCATCGAACTGTTGTTCGGCCATGCCATCCTGACTTGGAACGGGCGCAAGAAAGTCGATTACCCACTGGTGCTCACCCCGGCGCACATGGTCTTCCACGAAGAAACCGGGATGATTCAGATCATTCCCGAGGGCGATTCGCGTATGTCCACGGATCCATGGGAATCGACGGATCTTTTCGGCTTCAAGATGCTTATGGAATTACAGGACCGTTTCAACTCCGATCCGGTCGACCTTTGGGACGTTGACGAGTACGGTACGTTCGAAAGCCGCATCATATCCAGCTTGGGATTCAATGCGAGAATCGAGGACGGAATCGACCTGACGGCAGGCGACGAGCCGCGGCTGCAACGAGGCTGGGTGCTGATGCTGCGCAATCGCATGGACAATCACGGCGCGTTCTATCGCAAACTCTCCGAAAAGCTCCAACGGTCGGATTACCTGCCGGTCGCCTTCGAATCGATGTTCAGCGACATGAAAACCATTCGCATGGCGGTCGGCGACGTTTCGATGGACGACGGAACCGCCGATCGCCTGCTGATGCCGTTGCCCGCGAACAGCGAGCAGGCGAGAATCGTCAAGCAACTCGCGAACAGCGCCGGAGTGACCGTGCAGGGCCCTCCCGGTACGGGAAAATCCCATACCATCGTCAACCTGATCGCGCACCTGCTCTCCCAAGGCAAGCGCGTCCTGGTGCCCGCGGAAAAAGAGCAGGCGCTTTCGGTACTTCAAGACAAGCTTCCTGAAAGCATCCGCGATTTCGCGGTGGCGTCCATCGGAACAACCTCGGCCGACGCCAACGATCTGCGTCTATCCGTGCAGCGCATGCAGGATTCCCTTTCCGAACTGGACGTCGACAGGGCCCAAGGGCAGATTGTGCAGCTGTCGCACCGCATGGACGAGTGCGAGAAGCGGCTGGCGCTGATAGACCAGGACCTTATGGGAATCCTCTCGTCCGAAACCGAACGATTCGAAACGCCGGACGGACCGATGCGCGCGGACGACGTGGCCAAATGGGTGCGTGACAACACGGATCTCAACATTATCCCCGACCGGATAGAGCCCGGGACACAAACCCCCTTGAC
>CAVEVJ010000044.1:0-3404 GCA_963619075.1 Acidaminococcaceae bacterium | reverse complement strand
TAATGGAGCTTGCCCCCTTTCGGCCCCAACCTCGAGAAAGCGGGTCTATCTCCCGATTGGGGCCGGTTGGTGCGATCAACGGCTGTGCCCAGCCTTCCTCAAGGTCGTATACCTTGTGTTTTCCGGGCCATGGGGGAACACAGGCATAGAGGAGCATAAAAAAATGGACGGTCCGAAGTTCTCATCGTGACCGTCCATTTGCGTTGCCGGCGTTGAAGGCACGCCGTCGACGCGTTGCTGTTTTTGAAAGACATCAGCTGATGTCGGTGCCCTCATCACGGGCCGGCTCCTTGGAAGGGTCGAATCCGGAGACGATGAACACCACACGACGTGCCGCGGCAACGGCATGGTCGCCAAGACGTTCCATGAAGCGTCCGATGAGCACCACGTCGATAAGCTGCTGGTTGGTGCCGGACCAGTCCTCGGACTGGGCGAGCTCGAGGGTCTTCTTGTGGAGCGCGTCAAGTCGGTCGTCATTGAGGATGATCGATTCGGCGACCTTGGTGTCGCGGGTGCTGAACATGGTGACAGTGCTGTCGGCCACGTTGTTGAGGAATCCCTGCATTTCGGCGAACAGCGGCTGTGCATCCTTTGGCAGTGGGGATGCGGGGTAGGTGCGGCGTGCGGCCTCGGCGACATGTCGCGCCAAATCTCCCATACGCTCAAGCGTTGAAGCCAGACGCATGGTGGAGACCACCACGCGCAGATCGGTGGCGACCGGATTCTGCTTGGCGAGCAGCTTCACGCACTGGTCGATCACACTGGATTCCAGTGCGTCGATTTCGATATCTCCGTCGATGACGGCCTGTGCGGCTTCAAGATTCTGGTTCAGCAGAGCGTCGCCTGCACCGTTGATCGCTTTATGCACTCTCTGGACCATGCGATTGAAGTCATCGGCCAAGGCCTGGAGCTCTTCGTTATAAATAACGCGCATATGACTTGCCTTTCAATAATTTCACGAATATCAGGTCTGGTACAACCTTCCATAAGTCTATTAGCAAAACACGGTCGGCATAGCCGCTAATGGAGTTGTTTCATCAAAGTTCACCGGTGCGTTCACTTGACGTTCATGTCTGCGGTGCCGTCGAAGTATGTAAGAATGAAATCATGGTTGAATCATTGAGCTCTTTGTGGCGCGAATTAACACATCGGGACGAGCAGTCGGACGCCGAGGATTGCGTGATCGACGATTCCACGAATGCGTTGCTTTCCATGCTGCCGTTGATTTCCATCGTCATCGACGACTCCGATGAGGTGGTTCGTGCGCATCCGGCGGCCTATGCGCTCGGAGTGGTCCTTGATGATGCGATTGTGGACGAGACCGTGCTGAAGGCCGTGCATGAGGTGCGTGCGCAGGGGGGGAAACGTCAGTTTGATCTGACCACGACCACGGCTGATACCGTACAGGTTGTGCCGAAGGCCGGAAAACCTACGATTCGTGAAGTGGCTCAGCAATCGTTGCTGGGGCAGTTGAAAGACAAACCTGTCGCCACGGTTTCCCGGCCGAACTGGCTGAAGGTGATCGTCGGCAGGCTCGATGAGAATTTCGTGGTGGTGCTCATCTTCGATGTGAGCGAGACCGTGCGTTTCGCGCAGACCAGGGATTCGTTCATCACCAATGTTTCCGAACAGTTGCTTAAGCCGACACAATCGTTGCGGCAGCTTGCCGACGCATTGGAATGTGGCGGTGCCGATTCGGATGCCATTGAACGGCATGCTGCGCAACTGCGTCATTCCTGCGCTCATCTGGAACATATGGTTTCCGACCTGCTGTTGTTGATCAAGGCGCAGGAACCGGTTCTGCCGACTGCGGACAATCGCATCAACGTTATGGCTCAGGTTTCCGCGGCAGTCGAGGAGCATCATGAGGATGCGCTGTTGCGAGGCATCCATATCAATGTCGTCGGCGACGAATCGTTGGAAGTCAACGGCGAGGCCGGACAGATCGAAGTCGCCGTGGGCAAACTCATCGATAACGCCGTTATATATTCCCCCGATGGCTCCGATGTGAATATTACCGTCAATCCGGATGAGAGCGGCACCCAAGCCGTCATCCGTGTGCTCGACAGGGGCGTTGGCATAGCTGAGAAGGAACAGAATCGTATTTTTGAGCGATTCTATCGTGCCGATAATCAAAACGAGCGTTCTGGAGACGGCATCGGTTTGGGATTGTCGATCGTCAAGCATGTTGCGTTGACCCACCATGGTTCGGCTTCGGTGTGGAGCAGTCCGGGGCAGGGGAGCACCTTCACATTCGTTTTGCCGCTTACCTGCGATTAATTCGCGGTCGTGTGGTCGCCGACCGGTGTGAATCCGACATTGATGGTCAAGGCCGGAATGGTTAAACAAGAAGGGTGGATTCCGCGGAACTCTCGATGGTTCCGTGAATCCACCCTTCTTGTCATGCCCGTAATGCGCTACCTTGTTACGTTAGGGCCTATTCCCCCAAACGTCGGTAGTCCCAACGATCGAGACGCTCCCAGATCAGCATGAGAACGCCGATGACGGTGCCTGCCGTGCATATGATTTGCGCACGTTCCGCCTGTACGCCGCAGGCTGTGAGAATCATGCACGCGGCCAGCGCGATTGCCCACGCAATGGTGCCGAACAGAAAAACCTTACGCAAATCCACGCGTACGGGTTTGGGTGAAGGTTTCCTTGCGTTCGGGTCAATAATCGGGGCAAATTTCATATTGGACACCTTACAACGCGGGGGAAACACTCACATGTGTTCCACCACATAATCTATGCACTTCGTCAATGCGTCCACATCGCTCGGATCGACGGATGGAAATACGCCGACACGCAACTGGTTGCGGCCAAGTTTGCGGTATCCGTTGGTGTCCACGATTCCGTTTTCGCGTAGTGCGGACACCACTTGCGCGGCGTTGACGCTCTCATCGAGGTCGATGGTCACCACGGCGTTGGAGCGTGCGTCTGCATCAGTTACGAAGGGGGTGGCGTATTCGCTTTTCTCCGCCCATTCATACAGCAGAGACGCGGATCGTGCGCATCGTGCGGACGCCCATGCGAGACCGCCATTGTCGTTCAGCCAGCGTACCTGGTTCTCGAGCATGATCAACGTGGCCACGGCGGGGGTGTTGAGCGTCTGGTCCTTGCGGGAGTTTTCTATCGCGGACGTAAGTGAGAGGAATGGCGGAATCCAGCGAAGTGCTCCGGGCAGATTGATGTTCTGCTGAATGCCGTACGCGCGTTCCACCGCCGCCGGCGAGAGCACTGCCACCCAGAGTCCGCCGTCGGAACCGAATGCCTTCTGCGGGGAGAAGTAGTAGGCGTCGGTCTGGCTGATGTCCACAGGCAGGGCTCCCGCGCCGCTGGTGGCGTCGATAAGGGTCAGCGCGCCTTGTTCCTTGGAGCCGGCGACGCGCTTGATCGGCGCCGCC
>CAVEVJ010000043.1:0-2953 GCA_963619075.1 Acidaminococcaceae bacterium | reverse complement strand
CACCAAGTAAAAGGAAGTGAAGCGCATTATGACTACTCCATTGTGGAAGCGTATCATCGCCCGCGTTCTCGAAGGGTTGCTCGCCCTTGTGTTCATCTCCCCGCTCGTGTGGGTCGTGGTCTGCTCGTTCAGCCCGCAGCCGGGCTCCGCGCAGTCCGACGGCTGGGGCGTCAACAACTATCTGACCCTGTTCGGATACCAGGAAGGACTGCCGCACTACCTGCTCAACTCGATCATCGTCACGCTCGTGGCGGTCGTGTTCTCGGTGGTGGTCTGCACGCTCGCCGGCTACTCCTTCTCCCGATTCGACTATCCGGGCCGCAACCTCGGCTTCATGGTGACGCTTTCCATCCTCATGGTGCCGTATGCGTCGCTGCTGATCCCGCTCATGGTGTGGTACAAGAACATCGGACTGAACGACACCCTGCTCGGCGTCGGACTGGTCATCACCCTGTTTCAGCTGCCGATGTCCACCTTCATCATGCGCAACGCGTTCGACGCCATCCCCAAAGATATGGAAGAGGCCGCCCTGGTCGACGGCTGCAACTCCCTGCAGGCTCTGGTGAAGATCCTCGTGCCCGTCGTCAAGCCGTCCATGGTCACCGTTGGTCTGCTGGCGTTCCTCGAAGCGTGGAACAACTTCATGATCCCGCTGTACCTGTCCTCCTCGAGCAAGGCCACCCTGCCGCTGGCGCTCGTCAACATGCGCCAGCAGGTCATGGGCGTCATCGACTACGGCGCGACCGAAGCCGGCGTCGTCGTACTGCTCATCCCGTGCGCCATCCTGTTCCTTGCGCTGCAGAAGTACTACGTCAAGGGCTTCATGGCCGGAGCTGTGAAGGGCTGATCATGAACGTAACAATCACCTCACCATTCTGGAAGAAGCGCCGCGAACAGATCGTCGAATCCGTCATCCCGTACCAGTGGGGCGTGATGAACGACGAAATCGAAACGGAAGTCCCCGACGATCCCGCCGGCAACCAGCTTTCCGACAACAAAAGCCACGCCGTGGAGAACCTGCGTATCGCGGCAGGAGACGAAACCGGCGAATTCCACGGTATGGTCTTCCAGGATTCCGACATCTACAAGTGGCTCGAAGAAGCCGCGTACGCGCTGTCGTACCATCCGGACGACCAACTTCGCGAACTGTGCGACCGCACGGTCGACCTCATCGCACGCGCCCAGCAGCCGGATGGTTATCTGGACACCCCATACCAGATCAAAACCGGAGAATGGGAGAATCGCAAGCGATTCACGCTCATCCAGCAAAGCCACGAAATGTACGTGATGGGCCACTTCATCGAAGCGGCCGTCGCCTACCATGACGTGACCGGCAACCAGCAGGCGCTCGACGTGGCCTGCCGCATGGCCGACTGTCTGGACGCGAACTTCGGGCCGGAGGACGGCAAGATCCACGGCGCCGACGGACATCCGGAAATCGAACTGGCGCTCGCCAAGCTGTACGACGTCACGGGTGAGGGACGATACCTCAAACTGGCGCAGTACCTGCTCGACGTGCGCGGCGAGGATCCGGACTTCTACTCGAAGCAGCTGGCGGCCATCGACGGCGACTACATCTTCCGCGACCTGGGCTTCTACAAACCGGAATACTTCCAGGCCGCGGAGCCGATCCGCGATCAGAAGGACGCCAACGGCCATGCCGTGCGAGTCGCATACCTGTGCACTGGAATGGCGCACGTGGCCCGGCTTACGGCAGACCAGAGCCTGATCGACGCGACCCATCGACTGTGGAACAGCATCGTGGACAAGCGCATGTACGTGACCGGCGCCGTCGGCTCGACCCATGTGGGCGAATCGTTCACCTACGACTACGATCTGCCGAACGACACCATGTACGGCGAAACGTGCGCATCCGTAGGCATGAGCATGCTCTCGCGCCAGATGCTGCTCCTTGAGCCGAAGGGCGAATACGCCGACGTGCTCGAACGCGAACTGTTCAACGGAGCCATCGCGGGCATCAGCCTCGACGGCAAGCAGTACTACTACGTGAACGCGTTGGAATCCACGCCTGACGGACTCGACAACCCTGACCGTCACCACGTGCTTTCCCACAGGGTCGACTGGTTCGGTTGCGCATGCTGCCCGGCGAACATCGCACGCCTCATAGCGTCCGTGGACCGCTATCTGTACACGGAACGGGACGGTGGATCCACGGTGCTCTCGCACCAGTTCATCGCCAACGAAGCGGCGTTCGACTCCGGACTGCATGTCGTGCAGCGTTCCGACATGCCATGGAACGGTCATGTCGCATTCGAAGTGGAACTCGCCGAGGGCGCGCGGCCGGTACGATTCGGCGTGCGCATTCCATCGTGGTCCGCGGATTCGTATGCGCTTACCGTAGATGGCGAGTCTTGCGAAAAGGCCGTTGAGGATGGATTCGTCTACTTCGACGTGCAGGCTGGCCAGGTTCTGCGGTTGACGCTCGATTTGGACATGTCGGTCAAGTTGATTCGCGCCAATTCCCATGTTCGCAACGATGCCGGAAAGGTCGCCGTCATGCGGGGTCCGCTGGTGTACTGTGCCGAACAGGCCGACAATGCCGGCGATCTGTGGACGTACCGTTTGGAAGATGGCGTAAGCGGCGCGGATGCCGTCGTCGCGCACGAGAACGACCTGCTGGGCGGCGTTGATACGATCACGGTTCCCGCGATCCGTGAAGCGTCCGATGTTGAGGGGGCTCCGCTGTACAAGGAAGCGGATCCCTGCTGTCGGCATGAGGCGGCGAGCCTGAAACTCGTGCCGTATTACGCATGGGCGAATCGCGAACTGGGCCAGATGGCGGTGTGGATTCGCCGATAGTGGCGCCAAAATCTTGTTTTTCATGAGGTTCCTCACGAAAAACTGGGCGGAATGACGAAGATTGGAGCCTGCGGCATTCCGCTGATGGAAATGAGAGACCAGTCATCCCTTGAAAAAGGGGTGGCTGGTTTTT
>CAVEVJ010000042.1:0-2421 GCA_963619075.1 Acidaminococcaceae bacterium | reverse complement strand
CCCGCGTGCGCCGCGCCCTTGGGGAACTCAAGGTCGAAGGCGTGCCGACTCCGGCGGAACTGTTCGCCCGCATCTTCGCCGACGACGAGTTCACCGCGGAAAACGGCGCGGAATACAACGTGAGCACGAAATGGCTGGAACGCAAGTACCTGAACAGGGAGGCGGACTCCGCCAAAGGCGGGCAGCCGGCCTCCGTCGATGCCTCCGGAACCCCCGGAACCGCAGGAACCGACGAGGCCAGCGAGACCTTCGTGATTGAAGTCGACAATCGCAGGGTCACGCTTACCGTGCCGGCCGACATCGTGGCGAATCTGACGGGTGGAGCCAGGTCTCGCACCGCGAAACGCGCGGTACAGCCGTTGCGGGGCCAGGGTCTGCATCACGTGGAGAGGAAAAAGGACGACGATGGACATTCCGGTGTGATCGCCAGTCCGATGCAGGCCGTGGTGACCCGCGTCAACGTCGCCGAAGGCCAGGAAGTAGCCAAGGGGGATCTGTTGGTCGTGCTCGAATCCATGAAGATGGAGAACTACGTGTATGCGCCGGTCAACGGCAAGGTCTCGAAGATCTTCGTCGGGCCGGTCAGCGGCGTGGAAGCCGGAGAGACCTTGATGAACATCGACGTGAGCGGCGAACATGATTCGGGAGGCGGTGCGCGATGACCGCTACGAACGTGATGCCCGCAGTGAGGCGGAATGCGGCGCAAACCGCGGCCCATGCCAGCAATACAGTCCGCAATACAGTCCGCAATGCAGTCCGCAATACGGATTCGGCCGCGGTCCAAGACGCAAGCCAGCATGCCAATCCGATTCAGGATTCGCAGCCTTCCGCCGCTCCGTCGGTGAAGAAGGCCGCGCGACTCGCGCACGAAGCCGAGGAGAAGGCACGTGATCGTCAGCATGTGAAAGGCAAACTGACGGCCCGCGAGCGTCTCGACCTGCTGCTCGACACCGGTTCCTTCGAGGAGATCGGACGATTCTGCGGCGGCGACATCAACGCCGGCAATGCCGGAGCCGCCGTGATCACCGGATTCGGTGAGGTGTTCGGTCGCAAAGTGGCCGTCTACGCGCAGGACTTCTCCGTGCGCGGCGGCACGTTGGGTGTCGCCGAAGGCCGCAAGATATGCCGCCTGATGGACAAGGCGCTCGACCTGAAAGTGCCGATCGTGGCGCTGATCGATTCGGGTGGCGCGCGCATCCAGGAAGGCGTGGCCGCATTGACGCAGTATGGTCACCTGTTCCGCAAAACCTGCGATGCGAGCGGATTCGTGCCGCAGCTTTCGCTGATTCTCGGCCCTTGTGCGGGTGGTGCCGTCTATTGTCCGGCGCTGACCGATCTGATCATCATGACCCGTGAAAACTCCAACATGTTCGTCACCGGACCGGACGTGGTCAAAGCGGCCACCGGCGAGGTGATCAGCATGGACGATCTGGGCGGCGGCTACGTGCACAACGCCACCTCCGGCGTGGCCCACTACCTGGGCGAGGATGAGGCGGACGCGATTGATTACGCGCGTACCGTGCTTTCGTATCTGCCGTCCAACAGCGGCGAAATGCCGCCGACCTACGCGTATGCCGCCACCCGTGCGGAACGTGAGGTGGCCAAACGTCTTGCCACGATCGTTCCGGACAACGACAGGCAGCCCTACGACGTGCTCGACGTGATCCGCTGCATCGCCGACTATGGCGAATTCGTGCAGGTGCACGAACTGTTCGCCTGCTCAGCGGTGGTCGGATTCGCCTGCATAGACGGACGTCCCGTGGGGATCGTCGCGAACCAGCCGAACGTCAACGCAGGCATCCTGGATGTGGATTCCTCTGAGAAAGTGGCCCGGTTCGTGCGATTGTGCGACGCGTTCAACCTGCCCGTCGTCACCCTGGTGGACACCCCCGGATACAAGCCCGGCGCACAACAGGAACATGCGGGAATCATACGCCGCGGCGCGAAAGTGATCTACGCCTACGCCAACGCGCAGGTGCCGCTGGTGACCGTGGTGCTGCGCAAGGCGTTCGGCGGCGCCTACATAGTCATGGGATCGAAATCCATAGGCGCCGACCTCAACTACGCATGGCCGTCTAGCCAGATAGCGGTGCTGGGCGCGGCCGGCGCGGTGAACATCATCCACCGCAAGGACCTGCGCAAAGCCAAGGATTCCGGCAAAGACGTGGAAGCGCTCAGAGCCAAGTACGTGGCCGACTACGAACGTACCACCGTCAACGCGAACCTCTCACTGGAAATGGGCGAGATCGACGCCATGATCGACCCCGAGCAGACCCGTGAAACCATCGTGGGCGCACTAAGGCTGCTATCCGGCAAAAAACGCAGCCGCCGATCCACGCGCCACCACGGAAACCAGCCGTTGTAATCGTTGCAAATCCACGATTTTTCAGATTTTCAGACAAGTAAAGGAACATCATGAAC
>CAVEVJ010000041.1:0-2016 GCA_963619075.1 Acidaminococcaceae bacterium | reverse complement strand
ACGTCATGTCGAAGATGATTTTCGTGGTGCCGAGTTTTGCCTTGGTTACAGTCGACAATGCGTGCACGGCGCCTTCCCCGGGGACCATGAGCACATTGGGGGAGACCTCAACCACGATACCGAACGCCAAAACGATACAACCGGCGGCCACGCAAAGCAGCCTTTCCCACAAAGCGGTCGGGTTCAGGAAATTCAACAGACTCATGCTTACGTCGATCATGAAGCTGAACACCAGATTGACCACAATCTGAAGCAGTTGAACGATTCGGAAGGCGCTGCGCAGCAGCACGATCTGCAACGCGATGAACAGCAGGTTGAAAACGAATGTGGCCATGCCGAAGCTCATCGGATAATTCAGACTGAGCACATAGGGGACGCTGGAAATCTGGGAGGTTCCCATATTGCCTTTGGTGATGAGCACGATGGCGAAGGAATTGATTACCACTCCCAGAGCGAAGTACAGGTATCGACGCAATAGATGATTCATTTCATTCCTTCCTCACTAATCTTCGAAAAACCTCATCATGTGCTGAATGAGGGCATGCTCACGCATCCATCGATTCCGATGTGCGAAAAATGCATGGGGCTTCGCGAATGCGGCCAGAGACGAACGTAAGCACCAGTCTCGACAGTGGTCATGATTCGGTTGGCATCGGAACCGCGACACGCCGTGATTTGCGCGAATTGGATAACGCATGTATATTTTCAACTCGTTGCCCACCACGGTGGATGCAAGCGCGGACATAGCTTAGTTGGTAAAGCGCAACCTTGCCAAGGTTGAGACCGCGGGTTCGAGTCCCGTTGTCCGCTCTAGAAGGAAGAGCTCCCAAATGGTTTGGGAGCTCTTTTGTTATCTGAATGTCATCAGTCTCCGATGTTGTTTCTTGCCGGCGTGATCATGGTCAGCATCATGATGGAAGGCTCTTCCGCGTAGACCGCATGTGGGATTCGCGTGGGGAAGTACGCCAAACCTCCTGGAACCAGATCCACCGTTTTACCGTTGCCCGTCACCTTGAGACGACCCTTCAGCGTCTGCACGAAAACCGGCATGGCGGCGGTGTGCTCGCTGAGTTCCTCGCCAGCATCAAACGAAAACAGCACGACGTTGCCGCCCTGCTTCTGCATCACCGTACGGGAGACGGTGGAACCTTCCTGCACGCTGATCATGTCTTCAAGGTTTTCGATGAAGCCGAGTTCGATTGGCTCCGTTGCGTTGGTTTGTTCGTCGCTCATGTTTGCTCCTTTGCCTCGTAGGGATTCGACAGCTCAATGATAAGGGTTGAGCCATATGTTCAGAAAGCGGATTGCGGCGACTTTTTGTGAAGTTTCCTTTCTCTCGACCACTATGTGAGCGTTCTCTTGAAAAAACCGGTACGTCGGACGACACTGAGCATTGTCGCGCATTTGGCAACGATGCTGGATCGCGAGTATGGAGGTTCACGATATGAATGAGAATGTTGATTTTGTGCCGGATGATTCCGCAAGCCATGTCTGGACGGAACGCGATAGCAAACTCGTTGAGGAGTATGTCGCGCAGCTTAAGAACATGAGCATTGGGTGATTCCCCCATACGTCGCATTCGTACATAAAACGTTCCGCATCGTGAATCGAAGATACGGAACGTTTTTCATGTCAACGCAGATTCACATTTCCGGGGTCGCCAGACTGTGACGTCCCCTTGCCTTACCCTTGATGAGGTTTGCCCAAATTGAGTAAGAGGGAAGTATTTTGTTCATATCAGAAAAAGAACGCAACGACAAGGCCAGCGGAATGAAACACTACGCTGGCCTTGCCGTATTCTCATCGGCCGTGGGCCACGCGCTCGACGGTCTTGATCTGATGATTCTCGGTTTTGCGATGTCTGGCATCATGGCCAGTTTCAACGTCGATAAAACCACCGCCAGCACATTGACGACCATCACTTTGGCCGGCGCATTCCTTGGAGGCTTGGTGTTCGGCCGTATGGCCGATAAATACGGACGCATTCGCGTGCTGATCTATTCCGTGGTCTTTTTC
>CAVEVJ010000040.1:0-4076 GCA_963619075.1 Acidaminococcaceae bacterium | reverse complement strand
CACGAAGTCGTCGAGGGTGAGCAGGCGCACGGGGACGGTGGCGCGGTCGGCCTCGTAGCGGGCCTCCTTGGTGAAGCCGCCGGTGGAGACATAGAGCCCGCGGTCGCCGGCCCTGAGCCCTCCGATGAACGATCTGACCGCAGGTGCGCCCATGGCGCCCTTGCGGTGCTTGACTTCAGCGACGATACGGGGAGACTCGAGACCAAGGGCGTCCGGCGAGGCGACGACGTCGCGGCCGCCGTCGGGACCCTTGGGCATGACACGGGCGCAATAGCCCATGGCTTTGAGCAATCCGGCGACCAGACGTTCCATGTCCTCCCACTCAAGCTGGTTCATACGGTCCTTGATGAGTTCGATGCCGTTGTCGTAGGTGGCGGCGCGGGCGTCGTCGTCCGAGGTCTCGTCGTCGCCGTCGTCGTGCTTGACGGCGGGCTTGTTCTTGACGGCGGCCCTGAGGTCGGCCATGACTTCGTCGGACACTGAGAAGATGGTCTGGATGCCGCCGAGGGAGTTCTTCGACGAAGCGGGCAGCGCGTCACGCTTGGCGGCCTGGCTCCACTTGACCGTGCGGGCGTAGGTAACACCCTCCTCGTCCGTGACGGGCTCGCAGGGGCCATTGATGATACCGATGTGGTAGAGGCGCGTTTCCGGTTCGTACATGACGACGGTGGAGCCCTTCTCCATGTCGTGCGCGAAGCGGTAGACCTGGCCAGTGCTGGCAGCCACCTTGCCCTTGCTCTCGCTGGGGTGCGAGGAGGCGTACGCGGCCTTGATCTGGTCACGGCTCATGGAAGCGATATCCGCCCCGCCGAAGTCCCAGCTGATGCCTACGAGGCCCCGACCGAGCCAATCCGCCGCGTACACGCCGCCGTGGCCAGCGCGAATCATCCAAGAGCCCATGGGTTGCCTGCCTTTCAACTAGCTTGTGCTCGTATTATCGCACTGCATCCCCGGTTCACAATTGAATGGAACGCACTTCTTACCTGATATGAACTGATTTTTGTTCCGTATTTCCTCTAACTCGATGGGAGATGATGGAACCATGGCAAAAGGAACCCGATACACGAACGAGTTCAAGGCGAAGGCAGTCAGACTGCTGACGGAATCCAGGGACTTGTATTCGTCGGAGACGAACGCGATCGCGCGGGTGGCGAAGGGCCTGGGTGTCGCGCCCGAGACGTTGAGACGCTGGCGCGACCAGTCAGACGCCACGGTCGCGGCGGAGACGAAACAGACCGCCGAGGAAACGATGGCCGAGTTGAAGAGTCTTCGGGCCAATCCGCAGGATGTTGGCCGAATCGTTGGATCGCGGTTTCCTCACGCCGCGCGGCTGCCGCATGTTCGAAACCCGCCCTCCGAGCCGTATGGCCGCGCGTCACGAGGCGCTGTCGCGTGATGTCGTGGAGATCCATTCGGGTTTCTTCATGGCCGTGTACGGGTACGGGAAAGTCCACGCGCGGTTGTTGGCGCGGGGCTGGGATCCGGGCGAGGTCGGCCGCGAACGGGTGATGAGCATCATACGCCCACTGGGGATCAAAGGCGTGCGGCGCGGGAGGACGCCGGTCACGACGAAGCCGGCGAAGGGCGCCGGCGGCAGGCCCGGCCTGGTGGACGGGAGGTTCGCGGCTTCGGCGCCGAACCGGCCGCACGTGTCCGACATCACCTACGTGCGCATGGCCGGCGGAGGTTTCGGCTGCACGGCGTTCGTCACCGACGTGTACGCCAGGCACATCGTCGGTTGGGCGTGCGCCACGACCATGGACACGCGGGAACCGCCGTTGCGGGCGTTGGAACAGGCGACCTCGTGGGCCGTGTCGCATGGCGGCGCCGACGGGCTGGTTCATCACTCCGGTCATGGGGTCCGGTACATCGGCATGGTGTACGCCACTCGTGTCAATGAATACGGCATGCCTCCCTCGACCGGCACGGTCGGCGACTCCTACGACAACGCGATGGCGGAATCCGTGAACGGCGCGTGCAAGACCGAGCTCGTCTGGCGGCGCGGGCCTTTTGCCGATCTGGCCGAGCTGGAACCGGCGACGTTCCGGTGGGTCTCGTGGTGGAACTCGAAACGGCTCCACCGGTCCTTGGGCTACAGGACACCCGAACAGGTGGAAACCGAGTATTATGCAAACCAAGCGGCACAAGCCGCCTCACTATAAATGCGGAACAAAAATCAGGCCATATCACTATCGCGAAGGAACTAGGCAAGTCAATAAAGAAATAGGCACCAAGAAAGGAGCTGTCGATGGAGTGGGATTATGCGAACCTCTCGCACATGGCGAAGATCAATGGCGGGCCGGAGGCGCTAGTCGAGAGTATCGAAATGGGCGGCGTCCTGGCGGGCAGAAAGCAGATGCTTCCTGTCGTTGTGGCCGCGCTGCTGGTGGGCATTGCCATACCGCCCGCAGCTAAAAAAATCAAGGGGTTCTTCGTGCCGCAGCCCGACGTTGCGCCGGCCGCAGTAGCCGCTGCAAAAGAAGAGCTGATTGAGGGAATAAAAGATTACGAAAGCAAACATCCGGTTATGCCGGTTGCGGATAAGCAATCGAACAGCGAGGGAGAGGGTCTAGATGAGCAGTAGGTTCCCGGACGTTGACTGGTGGTGCGACCGTTGCAACGCGTACTTGAACGACCAGCCTGGTTTCGATGATCACAAGTACACTTGGGTCTGTACCGAGTGCGGTCACAAGAACAGCATTTCGTCCTCCAATATCTACGACTCCGAGGAAGATTTTCGTAACGTGAACGGCGACTAGAGGACGTTAGAGCATTTTCCTCAGCGTAAATCTACTCGCAAAGGGGCAGCCCTCCTAAACCACACCTCCAATCATCGAATCTGAATTTCTTCAGTCCAATAATCGGGGTGCAGTTCAAGGTTGCCTGCCTTTCGATTGGCTTGTGCTCGTATTATCGCACTGCATCGGGCTCGATGTCATCACTGCTCGCTATTGCGGTCCATGCAAGCTGGTCAACGTTGGGCCTACTGTTCAGTTCCCTGTACGCTGCCACCTACCAGTATGACATGGCCACAGTTGACCGTGGCGTATAATGCGATGAAGAGCTGCATGGGCTGGTTGATTCCAAGGCCAGTGGAACCGACATAAGGTGTCGCCTGGTGGAGAGCGGGCGCGTGTCCGTGGCGATAAGCATTCCGGACATGGCCAAGTAGAAATCATCGGGCATGAGCTTTAGCACCTTCGTGCGCAATTACATGATCGAAGAGCCCGCGAAGGAGGGCACGTAGAGTGTCTGATACTAACCACGAGGTCCTGAGTGAGGGCTTTATTGAGAACTTCGGACGACGTTACCCCACTCACGTGCTGGAGACGCTGCTTTGCGACCGCACTACGGGCAGGAACATCATCTGGGCCGATGGCGAGTATGAGGCCCTGGGTGACGGATATCTTGGGGATGACGAGATAACCGTCGATAAGATAACCGGCCTAGCCAGCGGCGTCATCAAGCCGCGCATCGCCAAGGAAGCCGAGAGGCAGAGTCAACGCACTAAAAGCCGTGCTGAGGTGTTCACGCCCTCTTGGCTGTGCAACCAGATGAACAACGACATCGACGAGACCTGGTTCGGGCACCGCGACGTCTTCAACATCGAAGGCACGGATGACGACGGCGCCCGCAATTGGACGGCTGCTCCTGAGCCGGTCGCGTTCCCCAAGGCCAAGGGACACGGCTGGCACGCCTACGTGGAGGCCACGCGGCTCGAGATCACCTGCGGCGAGGCGCCGTTCGTGTGCAGCCGCTACGACACCGTGACCGGGCGGGCGCTGCCCGTGGCAGAGCGAGTGGGCTTCCTTGACCGCAAGTTGCGCGTGGTCACCGAGAAGACCAAGACGCGCAAGGAATGGGTCAAATGGGCGCTCGCGGCGCTCAAGGCCACCTACGCTTTCGAGTACCAGGGCGACAACCTGCTCATCGCCCGCATCAACGTGCTGGAGACCTTCGCCGAGCACCTGCGGGAGCGCTGGGGCGAGGCGCCGACGCCGGAGGAGATAGAGGCGGCTGCCTGGGTGGTGTCGTGGAACCTGTGGCAGATGAACGGTTTCACCGACGCGGTGCCC
>CAVEVJ010000039.1:0-2893 GCA_963619075.1 Acidaminococcaceae bacterium | reverse complement strand
CCCTTGCGGTCGGCCATGAGCTGGGTAATGGTGCCCATGTACTCTTCCGGAACGTCGATGGTGGTGTTTTCCATCGGCTCGTTGATCACGCCGTCGATGGTCTTGGTAACGACCTGCGGACGGCCGACGGTCAGCTCGTAGCCTTCACGACGCATCTGCTCGGCAAGCACGGCCAGTGCGAGTTCGCCACGGCCCTGAACTTCCCAGGCGTCCGGACGATCGGTAGGAAGCACCTTGATGGACACGTTACCGATGAGCTCGCGGTCAAGACGATCCTTGATCATGCGGGCGGTGAGCTTGTGGTCCTTGCCTTCGGTTCCGGCCAACGGAGAGTCGTTGATGCCGAACGTCATGGAGATCGCCGGATCATCGACGTGGATGAGCGGCAGCGGCTTCGGGTCGGACGGGTCGACGATGGTTTCGCCGATCATGATGTCGTTCACACCCGCGACGGCGACGATGTCTCCCGGACCGGCGGAATCGACCGGAGTGCGCTCCAGGCCCTGGGTGCGCAGCAGTTCGGAGACACGGAAGTTCTCGATGGAGCCATCCACACGGGACAGTCCGTAGGTCTTGCCCTTTTCCAGGGTGCCGTTGTAGATACGGACGAGTCCGAGTCGGCCAAGGAAGTCGGAGGAATCGATGTTGGCCACGTGAGCCTGCAGGGCGGAGCCCTCCTCGTATTCCGGAGCCGGAATGTTCTTGATGATGGCTTCGAACAGCGGCTCAAGATTGTCGTTGTCCGGAAGGCCGCCGTTCTCCGGCTGGTTCTCGGAAGCGTAGCCGGCCTTGGCCGCGCAATAGATCACCGGGAGATCGAACAGCGCGTCCTCGTCGAGATCGACGCCTTCCTCGATGACGTCCTGAGCCAAGCCGAGCAGAAGATCGGAGGCTTCCCCGACGACCTCTTCGATACGGGCGTCCGGACGGTCGGTCTTGTTCACGCACAGAATGACCGGCAGCTTGGCCTCGAGCGCCTTGCGCAGCACGAAACGGGTCTGCGGCAGCGGGCCTTCGGAAGCGTCCACCAGCAGAACGACGCCATCGACCATGGAAATGCCGCGTTCCACCTCGCCACCGAAATCGGCGTGGCCGGGGGTGTCGATGATGTTGAGGGTGATGCCTTCCGGATATCCGTACTTGGCGGCCAGAGGGCCGGTGTACTGCACGGCGGTGTTCTTGGCGAGGATGGTGATGCCCTTCTCGCGTTCCAGATCGTTGGAGTCCATCACACGATCCGGGACTTCCTCACGCTCGTTGAACACATGGGACTGAGCCAGCATGCCGTTGACCAGCGTGGTCTTGCCGTGATCAACGTGCGCCACAATCGCTACATTTCGAATATCGCCGCGAACCGCCATCGAAACCTCTCTTAGTATTACTTTTCTTTGCGTAACCGTTCGGTACGTACATGGTTATCGGTACTTGAAATCCGTACTTACACACAAACCGAACCAATCCTAGCGAAGTAATGCGACAGATACGACAAGGGGCCATCGGCAGGCAATGCCGACGGCCCCGACTCGATATGGCGGAAATCAGTCCTCCAATTCCTTACCGGTACGTTCAGGCAGGCACAGCGCCGCCACGCAGGCCAGAATGAACGCCACCGCGAACACGATGAACGCCACGGTCTTGTTACCGCCGGACAACGTCAGGAACCACGGCACGAGCAGCGGCGCGATGATTGCCGCCACACGACCGCAGGCGGCTGCGGCACCGGCTGCGGCACCGCGAAGCCTGGTCGGGTAGATCTCCGGCGTCACCGCATACAACACGCCCCACGCACCGAGGTTCGAGGCCGACAGCAGCATGCCGAAGCAAAGCACCGCGGTCACGGAACCGGCTTGGGAGAAGGCGAACGCCGCCACCGCGGACACCGCGAGGAACACGCTCAGGGTCTTCCTGCGTCCCCAGACCTCCACCAGCCATGCAGCCAGGAAATATCCCGGCAGCTGCGCGATGGCGATGGCCAGCGTGTAGCCGAACGACTTGGTCAGGGATCCAAACTGGTCGGCCAGCAACGACGGCATCCAAGTGAAGGCGCCGTAGTAGGAGAAGTTCACGAAGAACCATGTGGCCCAGATTGCCGCAGTACGGGCGATGTATTTGCCGCCGAACAGCTCGCTGGTATTGATCTTCGGCAACGGCCGGCCCTTCGGCGATGCCACCGGCTCAACGCCACCGGCCTGTTCGAAATACCGTACCGCCCGTTCGGCCTCTTCCTCACGCCCCTTGGATTCCAGGAACCGTACGGATTCAGGAATATGAACGCGCGTCACGATGGCATACAGCAACGGCAGCGCGCCGATGAGCAACGCCCACCGCCAACCCCAGTCGCCGGTATTCGGAATCACGAAATATCCGATGCATGCGGCCACGATCCAACCCACGGCCCAGAAGGACTCCAGCAGCACGGTCATACGTCCGCGCTGCTTGGTCGGCGAGAATTCGGAGACGAGCGTCGATGCGACCGGCAGCTCGGCGCCCAGTCCCAATCCGATGATCAATCTGGCGATGAGCAATGCGGCCAGAGACCACGATAGCGCCATGCCGCCGTTGGCCAGACCGAAAATCACCAATGTCGCCGAGAAGACCGTCTTGCGTCCCACACGATCGGCGACGTATCCGCCGAGCGCCGCTCCGATGGCCATGCCGACGAAGCCAATGGACAGCACCCAGCTTTTCTCCGTCGGCGTCAGATTGAAATGCGGGTCAGCCGCGATGGCGGCGACCACGAACGACACCAGACCGACGTCCATGGCATCGAACGCCCATCCAATGCCGGACGCCACCAGCAGCTTACGATGAGCCTTGTTGAACGGCAATCTGTCGAGTCGTTCGTTTCGGGTAAGTTCGGCCGCTCCCCCAGCGGCCTGCTGTGTTGTAGGCA
>CAVEVJ010000038.1:0-6373 GCA_963619075.1 Acidaminococcaceae bacterium | reverse complement strand
CAAGACCGGATTCCTTGGCCACTTCAGCCAACGTGTTGGTGGCTTCCTCCCAGATTTCATCGGAACCGACGTACTTGTGCGGATCCTTGGTGGAGAGCTCCAGATAGAAGTCATCGAGACCGAAGTCCTTGAGCAGACCAAGTACGAAGGTCAGCAGGTTCTTCAGTTCGTCCCTCATCTGCTCACGGGTGCAGTAGATGTGGGAATCATCCTGAGTCAGGCCACGCACGCGGGTGAGGCCGTGGACCTCACCGGACTTCTCGTAACGATACACGGTGCCGAATTCGAACAGACGCAGCGGCAGCTCGCGGTAGGAGCGCTGGCGAGAGCGGAAAATCAAGTTGTGCATCGGGCAGTTCATCGGCTTGAGGTAGTAGTCGAAGCCCTGCTTGACGACATTGCCGTTCTCGTCCTTCTCCTCATCCAGACGCATCGCCGGGTACATGCCATCCTTGTACCAATGCAGATGTCCGGAGGTTTCGTACAGACCGCCCTTGGTGATGTGCGGAGTCTGCACGAAGCTGTAGTGGTGCTTGCGGTGCATCTCACGTGAGTAGTCTTCCATGGCGTTAATGACGGCGGCGCCCTTCGGATGGAAGACGGACAGTCCCGGGCCGATCTCATCAGGGAAGGAGAAGAGATCCATCTCCGCACCGAGCTTGCGGTGGTCGCGCTTGGCGGCCTCTTCAAGACGGGTCTGATATGCCTTCAGATCCTCCTTGGTCGCAAAGGCCGCACCGTAGATGCGCTGGAGCATCGGGTTGGCCTCACTGCCACGCCAGTACGCGGCGGCGGAACGTTCAATCTTGAAAGCCTTGATGTAACGGGTGTTCGGCAGGTGCGGTCCACGGCACAAGTCCTTCCAGACCACGTTGCCGTCGCGATCGACGTTGTCGTAGAAGCTCAGTTCCTTGCCGCTGATTTCGGTGGCGGCTTCCGGATCGAGATGCGCTTCCTTGTCTTTGATGAGCTCCAGCTTGTACGGCTGGTCGGCTTCCTCGGCAAGTGCCTCCTCCTCGCTCACCACACGACGGCGGAAGGACTGGGAGGACTTGATGATGCGCTGCATGCGCTTCTCGATATCCTTGAGATCGTCCGGAGTGAACGGGGTCTCGACATCGAAATCGTAGTAGAAACCGTCCTTGATGACTGGGCCTACGCCAAGCTTGGCGTCCGGACGAATCTCCTGCACTGCCTGGGCCATCACGTGGGTCGCGGAATGGCGCATGATGGCCACGCCATCCTCGCTATCGAGCGCGATGGGTTCCACAACGTCGCCATCGTGAAGCTCCGTATAAAGATCGCGAGGTTCGCCGTTCAATCGTACAGCGATGATGTTCTTGTCTTGCGCGAAGAGCTGGACACGGTCTGGTCTGCCGACACCTCCTTCGCTTCGCCGTTGAGGGTTATGGAGATGGTCTGTTCAGCCATGGATTGTCCTTTACTATCGGGGTCCGCGTTACCAATGTGCAGGCCTGGACTACATATCAACGATGAACAAGATAGGTACGAGTGCCGACATCGACTCGCTGAAAAACAAACGCACGACCAGCTCGTGGCCATGTACCCATATATTTCAGACGAAATCGAAACGGGATCGATCGTCATTCGACGACATGCGCATACGTATACTGGGGCGCCTCACGTGTTGCGGTGACTTCCACGTTGTCCGACGTTTCGACCTTCACCGTGGCTCCGTACTTGACTTTCAATCTGGAACCCACACCGCCCGCAAGGTTAACCGCATTCTGCAAATTGTCGGAGCTGCCGATCGCCTTGATGACAAATGGCGCCGTCAATGTGGTGCCGTCACAGTCAAGTCCGCTGGAAGTGTCACTGATGTAGGTGCTGGTGATGACGCGTATCGAATTAATCTCGATGACTTCCGCACCGCTGTTGCGCAACTCCTCGAGCAACGTGAACAAAATCGCCGCGTCGATGTCCTGCTTCGATCCTTGGGTTATATGGATGACCACACCTTCACCGGAGGCTGGAAGACGTCCGGAAAGGATACCGTTCGATTCGGCGTTCTGTTGCGCGATCTCCGCGGCTTTTTCATTTTTGTCGGCCGTGTCCTTCAGCGAATTCAGCTGGCTGGTCAACTCGCTTTTACGTTCTTCAAGCTTCTGCACCTGCGTGCTGGTCTCGCCGATGAGCTTGATCAGCTCATCCTCGCTCATCGTCTCATACGTGGAAGTCGTATTGTTCAACTGAATGGCGTATCCAAAGCCGAGCAATGCGCATAGCAGTGTCACAAGCACGCTGGAATACAGTCGGGCTCTGGTGGATCTGGCGTTCAGTGAAATGCGTTTGGGCTTACGCCGAACCACGGGGAACGAACCGGTCTGCATGCTGTCGTTGTCTTGATCCTTAACCCTTTGGTCATGGATCTTCGAAAGCACGTCCTTGTCATCACGTTTTCTAGGCATCGGACATCAGCCCCGGAAGATGAAACGTCGGATGGACGACACATTGGTGAAGATACGTATGCCAAGCACGACGATCACAGCAGTCTGCAGCTGTGAACCGACACCGAGCTGATTGCCGAGGAACACCAGCAATGTGGCTGTGATCACATTGGAGAAGAAAGAGATGACGAAAACCTTGTCGGAGAAACTGCGCTGGAAGTAGGCTCGTGCCGCACCCAGCAACGCGTCCAGAGCCGCCAACACCATAATCGGCAGATACGGCTGGAGTTCGATGGGGATATCAGGGCGCACGAAGACGCCGATGACCACACCGATGATGATTCCCAAAACCGCTGCCATTACTCGCTCCTTTTCGCGTAGGTGACTTCGCCCACCGCTGCCGCTTCAAGTGTAATAGATTTGCTTTTACTCACCTGCGGATAGATGCCGGCTTCTTTGAAATCGTCATACAACTGCTGTTGGGTTTTTTTGCTCACGGCGTCGGAAAGATTGCCGGAATCGCCGATCGCCTCGATTTTATATGGGCTTTGCACGGAATTGACTCCGATAAGAATCGTGGAGCCGGCCGTTCTAATTGACGTCTGCACACCGAGACGATACCCATTGATGGCCACGGCTTCAGCACCGGCCTGCCACAACAGCGACACCAACGTCTGCAGATCCGAATCGGTGACCACTCGAACCTGGCTGCCGTTCTCTCTTGCCAATGACGAATCAGCATTATCTCCGCTCACGGACATTGGGTTGGCTATGGTCAAGGTGATACCCTCACCTTCGACCGGAAGAACACCGTTGGCCATTTCATCATCCTGGATGGTTTGATTCAAAGACCAACTCGAGACGGCTTTCGACTCCTTCTCCACTTCGGAGCGGAGTGATGTGACCTCCTTGGTGAGTTCGTCCGCTTCCTGGGTCTGTTCCGTCAATTGGCTTGCAAGCTGACGGCGTACTTCCTTTCGCGGGTCGGAGCTTAGCTGCCGGACGAACACGCTTCCGGACACTCCCACGGCGATGCAGATAAGAAACACCAGAATTCTTGTGGCCCAGAGGGACACGGCCGACGTTGGCTTGGTGGTAAGTCTCGAATCCGTATACAGCACATCCATCGGACGATTCGTCAGATCGTCGATCAGTCGGAGGGAATCGTCTTCAAGATGCCTTCTACGCGTCGGTATGGCAACATGCTCAGATTGAACATGGTGCGATGCCAATCCCACGAAGGAAGCGGAAAAAATGGCGCGATGCTTCGTCGGCGTGTTCTCCGAAGAAACCGGGAACGACGTGTATGAGGAACCATTACGCGTCATATGCGGCTCCCCCGTCGTCTTTGTCGTTCACATCGTTTTTCAGGAGTTGAAGCCCCTGACGAATGTAAATGTATCCTGCGAGCCAGTACAGCACCACGCCCCATATGCCAGCTGCGAGCCCACACAAGTGCGGGGCATCGGTGGCGGAATTCGTCTGGATATCAGCGAAGATCAGCGAGACAATGGCGATCAGCAACATCGCGGTGCCAGCTTTGCCGACAAAGTGCACCGGTAGCGGACCGTAATCATGTTGTGCCAACACAAGTATGAGAATCACCATGATTAAATCGCGCAGGCCAACAACAATCAACATCCACCATGGGACTATCTGCGCGATACCCAACGCAAGAATGCTGAAGAAAATCAACAACCGGTCAGCGATGGGATCAAGAATCTGTCCGATTTTACTCACCTGGTTGAATGAACGCGCGATCAGTCCGTCCAGCCCGTCCGATATCGCAGACAATGCGAGAACCACCAACGCCGCAACCATTTCATGTCGCGAGACAAGCACTGCCACGAAAGGAATGGAGAAAATCCTTAGTATGCTGATGGCGTTCGGAACCGTGAGATAGATATCCCGCGGTTCCGGACTGTAATGTTTCTTGATAATAAATTTGCTCATACTTTGAGCAATACTACATTCTCGATGCCTGCAACGCGGTAACCAGAATGCCACGGGCACCAATTTCGTACAACTGATCCATCAGTTGATTGACCTTGGCCTTAGGCACGACCACGCGCACTGCAGCCCACTGCTTGTCATGCAGCGGCGAAATGGTCGGGCTTTCGAATCCCGGAGTGATCGACACTGCGGCGGATACCCGTTCGACCGGAATGTCATAGTCCATAAGCACATTGCTCTGAGCGGTAAGTACTCCCTGAAGACGACGGCTCAGAATCGTAAGTCTATCATCATCCGGCTGAAGACGCGGGGAACGAATAAGCACGGCCTGGGAGTGCATCAGCGGTTCCGCGAAAATACGCAGACCGGCATTGCGCAAGGTCGTTCCGGTGGAAACCACATCCGCAATCAGATCGGCGACGCCAAGCTGAACGGATGATTCCACGGCGCCATCCAGATGCACCGTCTCGGCGGTGATTCCATGTTCGGTCAGATAGTCATGCACGAGTTTGTCGAAACTCGTGGCCACGCGTTTACCCTCGATGTCTTCGAGATTGCGGATTTCGGAATTATTCGGTGCCGCAAACCGGAACGTCGACGCTCCAAAACCCAATTCCATATGCTCTTCGGCCTCGGTACCGGAGTTGAGCAGCAGATCATGGCCAGTGATGCCGACGTCGATGGTTCCACGCCCCACATAGACCGCGATGTCAAGCGGACGAAGGTAGAACAGTTCCACATCGTTGTCGGTATCCTCGACCACCAATTGGCGGGGATTGCTACGCAACCGATAACCCGCCTCCGACAGCAGATTCCAAGCAGGTTCAGACAACATACCCTTATTGGGCACAGCGATTCTCAGCATTGTTCCTCCAAAAAAGGCCACGCCTCAAGCGGCATGGCCCAGGTTTTCACAGGTTCTTGTAGATGTCCTCAAGCGTGATGCCACGGTCAATCATCATGACCTGAAGATGGTAGATGAGCTGACTCATCTCCTCCGCGGTGCGATCGGCGCCTTCATACTCGGCTGCGATCCATGTCTCGCCAGCCTCTTCGACGATCTTCTTACCGATGAAGTGCGTGCCCTTGTTGAGCTCGTCAACGGTAAGGGAGCCTTCCTGCTTGGTTGCGGCCTTCTCGCTCAGCTCTGCGAACAGGGATTCAAAAGTCTTCATTTTTCGTATCGATCCTTATGGTATTCGTGGGTTCAGGCCTTGAAAGCGGCCTCGGCCTTGTCTCGAATGGAATCAATGGCCTCAGCTGGGCTTTCGGCACCATACACGGCGGAACCGGCGACGAGGACGTCTGCTCCGGCTTCAGCCACGATGTGCGCGGTCTTCGGGCTGACTCCGCCGTCCACCTGAATCTTGGTCTTCAGTCCACGGCGGGTGATCTCGTCACGCAGACGACTGACCTTGGCCATCTGGTTATCGAGGAACTTCTGGCCTCCAAAGCCCGGTTCGACGGTCATGATCAGAATCATGTCGAATTCGTCGAGAATGTCGAAAATCGGCTCAACGGGTTCGGCGGGGCGTACGGCGAAGCATGCCTTGCAACCCATTTCACGCAACTGGCGCGCCAGACGCACGGGAGCATGGGTCGCTCCCATGTGGAAACTGACGGATGCGGCTCCCAGCTTGGCGTATTCCGGCGCCCAACGGTCCGGATCCTCAATCATCAGATGCACGTCGACCGGCAGATCGGTCACCTGGCAGATACGTGCCACGATTGGCTCGCCAAGCGTCAGATTCGGAACGAAATGATGATCCATCACGTCCACATGGACGAGATCCGCATTGGCGATGGCCTTGAGATCACGTTCCAGGTTGCAGAAATCGGCGGACAGGATGCTGGGTGCGATTTGAATAGTCATGGCTCTCATTCTATGGAAGGTAATCGACTTGAACTAATTGATGTTGGGGTGGTTATCGGCATGTGGAACGTCTTTCGCGCTATTGCTCGCGAATTCATTCACGGTTGGCTTCGGCGCAACGTCATCTTTTGACTTGGAC
>CAVEVJ010000037.1:0-8007 GCA_963619075.1 Acidaminococcaceae bacterium | reverse complement strand
CCGCACCATTCAGGTGCTTTCGCGCCGCACGAAGAACAACCCGGTGCTCATTGGAGAGCCGGGCGTGGGCAAAACCGCCGTCGTGGAAGGGCTCGCGCAACGAATCGTGGCTGGAGACGTGCCGACTACGCTGCAAAACAAGAAGCTCATCTCGCTTGACCTGGGCTCCATGGTGGCCGGATCGAAATACCGTGGCGAATTCGAGGAGCGACTCAAGAGCGTGCTCGAGGAAATCAAGAAATCCGACGGACAGATCATCACCTTCATCGACGAAATCCACACCATCGTCGGCGCGGGCGCGGCCGAAGGCTCCATGGACGCGGGCAACATGCTCAAGCCGATGCTGGCACGCGGCGAACTGCGTCTGATCGGCGCCACCACGCTCGACGAATACCGCGAAAACGTGGAAAAGGACCCGGCTCTCGAACGCCGCTTCCAGCAGGTGTTCGTCGGCGAGCCGAGCGTGGAAGACACGGTCGCCATCCTACGCGGTCTGAAACAACGTTACGAAGCGCACCACAAGGTGACCATCGGAGACGACGCGCTCGTCGCGGCCGCAACGCTGTCGAACCGGTACATCTCCGGACGCCAGCTGCCGGACAAGGCAATCGACCTGGTGGATGAGGCGGCGGCGCACCTGCGCATGGAACTCGACTCCTCGCCGGAGGAAATCGACGAACTGCAGCGCAAGGTGACCCGTTACGAAATGGAGGAAATGCAGCTCAAGAAAGCCGAGGACCCCGCGTCCAGGGAACGGCTCGAAAAACTGCAGGCCGACCTGGCGGACGCCCGCGAAACGTTGAGCGGTCTCAAAGCGCGTTGGGACGCGGAGAAAGCCGGACACAACAAAGTCGGCGACCTGCGCGCCAAACTCGACGACCTTCGTGTGGAAGCCGACAAAGCCATGCGCGAAGGCGATCTGGAGAAAGCCAGCCGCATCTCGTACGGCGAAATCCCCGCGATCCAAAAGGAATTGGCCGCAGCCGAAGCGGCGGCGGCCAAGAATGAAACGGACGATGCCGCAATCGTGGAAGATGAGCCGATGGTCCCCGACCATGTCGACTCCGACTCCATAGCTGGAATCGTCTCCGAATGGACGGGAATCCCGGTCGGACGACTCATGCAAGGCGAGAACGAGAAACTCCTGCACATGGAGGAATACCTCGGCAAGCGCGTGATTGGCCAGAAAGAAGCCATCGAGGCTGTCTCCGACGCGGTACGGCGCTCGCGTGCGGGCATCTCCGACCCGAATCGACCCACCGGATCGTTCCTGTTCCTCGGCCCGACCGGCGTGGGCAAGACCGAACTCGCGAAGGCGCTCGCCGACTTCCTGTTCGACGACGAGAAGGCCATGGTGCGTATCGACATGAGCGAATACATGGACAAGGCGTCCGTGTCCCGCCTGATCGGTGCCGCGCCGGGCTACGTCGGGTATGAGGAGGGAGGCCAGCTCACCGAAGCCGTGCGTCGCCGCCCATACTCGGTAGTGCTGTTCGACGAGGTGGAGAAGGCCAATCCGGAAGTCTTCGACGTGCTGCTGCAGGTGCTCGACGACGGCCGACTGACCGACGGTCAGGGGCGTACGGTGGACTTCAAGAACACGATTCTGATCATGACGTCCAACCTTGGCTCGCAGTTCCTCGTCAATCCCGACATGGACGGGGAATCCAAGAAGAAGGCCGTCATGGACGCGGTCCATGCGCAGTTCAAGCCGGAATTCATCAACCGACTCGACGAACTGGTCATGTTCCAGCCGCTTACTCGCGAGGAGCTCGGCGGAATTGTGGACATTCAGGTGGCGCAGGTCTCCGCACGGCTGAGTGAACGCCGCATCAAGCTGGATGTTACCGATTCGGCACGCGAATGGCTGGCGAACACCGGATACGATCCGGCGTATGGCGCCCGTCCGCTGCGTCGGCTCGTGCAGACCGAGGTCGGTGATCAGCTCGCGCGAATGCTGCTCGCGGGACGCGTGCACGACGGCGACACCGTGCTTGTGGACCAGACCGGCGGCGACCATCTGGAACTGTCCGCATGGGCGGATGGCCAGCTGGAAACCGTGTGATGTAGACGGCGTGGTTGCGAGGGTGATTGCGAGGGTGATTGCGTGAGTGATTGCATGCGTGATTGCGTGGGTGATTACGTGGGCGGTCTGGCTGCCTGAGACGCGCCCTAGGGTCCGAAATCAGATTGTTGTCTGTGACTCGGATCTTGGGGCGCGTCTCGTTTGGCTTGTAGGTGACGACATGATAGAATCGAACGCATGTTCGATAATTTTGCGTCATTTGTTCTGATTGTGCTCGTGGCGGCCATCGCCGCGGCCGCTGGTTTCTACGTCGGCCGTACGAAGGGCCAGGAGATGGTTCATGACACGCATGCGTCCGATTTGGACGCGGTGAGAGCCCAGGCCGAGGATTACCGCCGGCAGATCGGCGAGCTGAACATGTCGGTGGCGCAGTATCAAACGAAGTCGGAGGGGCTGAGCCAGCAGCTTGCGTACCTCAAATCCCAGTTGGCCCAAGCTCAGAACGCGGAGCGGGCGAGAGTGGAGCGAGAACGCGAGAAGGCCGCGGCCGAGGCGGAACGTCGTCAGGCCGAGAGCGAACAGCGGTTGCAGGAGCAGAGCGAGGTGCTTTCCGCACTTGCGCCGGTGCAGAAGAATCTTGATGCCCTTCAGGAGAAGGTCTCGCAGATCGAAGAAGGGCGCAAGCGCGAGATGGGAGCTCTTGGAGAGCAACTGAAAGGCTTGGGGGAGCAGCAGGCCAGGCTTGATCGCGAAACAAGCTCGCTGTCCGCCGCGCTGCGCAACAACAAGGTGCGTGGCGCATGGGGCGAGGCGCAGCTTCGCAACATCGTCGAATCGGCGGGACTGCTGGAACATGTCGATTTCGACACGCAGGTAGTGGTCACCGACGCGGATGGCAATACGCAGCGTCCGGACATGATCATTCACATGCCTGGCGGAAAGACCATTCCCATCGATGCGAAGGCTCCGTATGCCGACTACCAGCGTGCATGCGAGATACCCGACACGGCTTCCAAGGAGGAGCTGGACCGCAAGGCCGAACTGCTGCGTGCGCACGCCAAAGCCGTCCGCGACCACGTGAAGACGCTCGGAGACAAAGCCTACTGGAACGCGTTCAATGACGCTCCGGATTTCGTGATCGCCTTCATCCCCAACGAATCCCTGTTGCAGGCCGCTCTGGAAACCGATCCGACGCTGATGGACGACGCGTTCGCGCGCAAGGTGGCGCTTACATCTCCGATCACGCTGTGGGCGGTGCTGAAGTCGGTGGCTTATGCGTGGCAGCAGCAGAGCCTTACCGACGACGCGAAGATGCTGTTCGACCTCTCTCGTGAGCTCTACGACCGTTTTGCGGTGTTGGGTGATCGTGCCACAAAACTTGGAGCCGCGCTTACCAGAACCGTCGGCGCATATAACGCGTTCGCTTCTTCCTTGGAATCGCGAGTATTGGTCACGGCGCGCAAGCTGCAGAAAGTCGACCAGAGCAAGGTCATCGGCCCTGTGGAAATCATCGCTCCCGAAAAAGCCGACGTTCGTGAATTGACCGCGCCGGAAACCAGCGGGGAGTAGCGAAGGACGACGGAACGCCGTTGGCATCATTGGCACCGTTGACACCATTGGTGTCGGGCTGGATGAAATGAACGCGAGTGCGGTTCGACGGCTCCTTTTGCGTCCGAATGGCCTTTCATGTGACTAATGTGCGCGCTAACAGCAGTACAATCAAGACGGTTGGCACTGAGTGTCAAGGCGGAAAACAGTCATCGGTGCCGGCCTTGACCTTCAGGTGGCCACGGCGGTTGGTCTAATGTCCGATGCCACGCATCGGATGAAATGGTACGCATAGCAGCGGAGGAACATTGAACGGCAACTTTGACGAGATGAAACTGTGGAATACCGCGGCCAATACCGCCGATGCGGAGCAGGGTGGCGGGGCGGAACCGTTCGGATTCGACGCGGGTGCTGTTCGAGCGTGGCCGAGAAACAGGCCGAAGGAATACTCCGAGAAGTATCTGTCGGAATCCGATATGGCGGATGTGTCCGTCGCGGATGACTATCTGATCAACGCCGGACAAAAGGAAATCGCGTACCTGCTCAGCTTCGACCCCGACAGACTGTTGGTGGAATTCCGCACGCAGGCCGGTCTCGACACCAACGGCGTGCGAAACTACGGCGGATGGGAAGCCGGATACAGTGCGCAGAACAATCCCGACGGCGCAACCAATCCCAACCGTTTCACTGGCCATTTCGTAGGGCATTACATTTCCGCGATCTCCGAAGCCCAGCGTTCCACATTCGCGACGGTTGGGCAGAAAGAGCTGCTTGCGGCCAAACTCAAAGCCATGGTGCTGGGTATTCGCGAGGCACAGGAAGCCTATGTGGAAAAGGACCCAGCAAACGCAGGATTCTTCCCGGCGTTCAAAGTGGATGCGGTGCCGAACGGTAAAGACGGCCTGATCGTGCCGTTCTACAATCTGCACAAGGTCGAACAGGGCATGGTGCATGCCTGCATGTATGCCACCAACAACGAAACCCGTGACGCGGCGCGGGACGCTTCGATCGATTTCGCCAAATGGATCGTCAATTGGAAGTCGGCGCATTCCGACGTCGACATGCTGAGCACCGAATACGGCGGTATGAACGACGCGCTGTATCAGGTGGCGGGAATCGCAGACAGCACGGCCGACAAGAAGAGCGTCTTGGAAGCCGCCCACTTGTTTGACGAAATCAGCCTGTTCCAAGCGCTGGCGGACGGTCAGGATGTACTGAACGGCAAACATGCCAACACCACCATCCCCAAGCTCGCGGGAGCCATGCAACGATACGTTGTTTACACATCCGATCGTGAACTGTATGACAGCCTGTCCTCCGACGAGCAAAGCGAGCTGACGAACCTGTATCTGAAGGCGGCGCAGAATTTCTGGGACATCGTCATCAACCATCACACCTATGTGAATGGCGGCAACAGCCAGTCCGAACACTTCCATACGCCGGATCAGCTATGGAAGGACGCCACGGCCAATGGTGACTCATCCAATGGCGGCGGCTACCAGAACAACTCCACGGTGGAAACCTGCAACGAACATAACATGCTCAAGCTCACCCGTCTGCTGTCTCAAGTGACTAGGCAGGCCAAGTATTCCGAATACTACGAGCACACGTTCATCAACTCGATCGTGGCGTCGCAGAATCCGGAAACCGGCATGACCGAATACTTCCAGCCGATGAAAGCCGGTTATCCGAAGGTATTCGGCACGCAATACGGTGAATTCTGGTGCTGCCAAGGCACCGGCATCGAGAATTTCGCCAAACTCAACGATTCGATGTGGTTCACCGACAAGAACGACGTATATGTGAATATGTTCCGTTCGTCCACGTTCGCTGACGTGCGCCATGGCCTCAAAATCACGCAGACCGCCGATGTGCCTAAGCGGACGACGGTCACGTTCAAGGTTGAAACGTTGGATGAGGGTCTTGGCGACGGTGCGTCGGGAATCGTGAATCTCAAACTGCGGTTGCCGGAATGGACGACTGCGGATGCTGCGCTGAACGGGCGGAAAGTGTCGGATCTGACCGGGGACGACAACGGCTGGCTCACCGTCGCGGTTCAGGCCGGCGACACGGTCACATACGAATTGCCGGCGAAACTGCAGGCCCATGCTGCACAGGACAATAAGAACTGGGTGGCGTTCACCTATGGTCCGCTGGTCCTTGCCGGCCCGTTGAGGGGCACGGACGCAACGTCCAATTACGGATATGGCGGTATTCTCGTGCGTACCGCGGCCTATGACGCGGCTTCGAACGCCATGGCCCAGATCTTCCCATCCAAAGTGGATGGGAAGAAGATCAGCACGGCCCAATGGCTGGAGAATTTCGAACAGAATCTGATTCGAACCGACGATCCGAACGATGACGGGGCCTTGACGTTCGAATTCAGGAATGTTGAAGGCGAAGCGGCCGGAGTGAAGCTCCAGCCGTACTATTCGTTGTACAAAACCACGTACGCCATGTACTGGGATCTTGCCGAAGTGGATTCCGAAGCGTACCAGCGCCAGATCCTCTCAACCAAGGATGAGGAACGCGACAATGCGTTCAACACTGATTTGCTGGATGCTTTCGACAATCAGGAGCAGAACGAAAAAGGCTCTCACAATCTGAACAAGGCGAACTCCACCGCGGGCTCATACGAAGATCAGCCCTACCGTGAGGCCGAACTCGACGGTTGGATCAGTTACGACTTGACCGTGAACAGGCAGAGCGAGAAGAACTATCTCGGCGTCCGTCTATACGCTGGCGATGCCGGACGCAACGGTTTCGACATGTGGATTGATCCGACCCCACTGGATTCCGAAGAAGACCAATCGGCCGGTAAGCTGAGCGAAAACGCGCGGAAATTTGCCGTTTCCTACGATGCCAAGGCTGATGGATTCTACTGGGCTAATACGGGAATTCCAGCGGAACTCATTGCCAAGGCCCAAAGCGGCAAGGTGCGTGTCAAATTCGTGGCGAACGATTCGACCCAAACCGTCGTCGGCGGAATCTACGGTGTGCGCACCACTACGGACGAGAAGTATTCCTCGGAAGCTTCACTGGCGGGGCTTGCCTTCGACACCGGAGAACTGTATGACGAGACTTGTTCGGCGAGAGCGGAGTTCTCCCCGAATTCCACCGCGTATGTGCTGAAGGTCCCGGCCGGTGCGGAATCAGTGCATGCTGTCATCATCGGGCGAGGCGATGGCGGATACGTGGCGGTGGATGGCATCGTGGTCAAGGACGGTGCTGAGTATCCTCGCGAAATCACGCTCGACGGAGATTCCACGGTGGCCACGTTCATCTCCTATGCCCAGGACCATGAGACGGTGAAACGCTACACGGTCGTCGTGGTCAAGAACGGCGCGTCGGGCCGTTCGTTGTAATGACGAGTCGAAAGGATAGTCTGGAGAACATGACCGAAGAGAACACTTTCCGCAAAACCAAGCCGGTTGCCGAAGCGGCTGGCGATTCTGCCGCCAAAGCGAATTCCACCGTCGAGTTCGCCATGCTCGAGCCACGCGACCAGCTCAAGACGTTGTTGCGGGCCGAAATGAAGGATAAGCCGTTCTCGGAACTTTCCGCGGTGCTGTTCGACCACCGCGGAGCCTCGATCGTCGGTCACATGCTGCTTGACGCGTTGGAGGAGTCCGGCTACTCCGTTGACGATTTCGACGTTGTCGGCGCTTTGACCGCAGCCGCTGTTCCGCTGGTTTCGGCGATGATCCAGGCTGCGGCGTCCCGTGGGGAAGATCTGAACGGCTTCGTTATGGATTTCGTCTATCCATCCATCAAAGGGCCGTCCATCAAGGGCAAGCGCGTGGTGCTGCTCGATTCCTGGTTGTCCGAAAAATCGTATGTGCAGACATCCTCGCTGGTCACTTTACGCAACGGCAACGAATTGAGCCTTGATTTTTCCGTGGTCGGCAACGAAGGGGCCGAGGTGCTCGCTGTCGCATCCCTGATTGGCGGGGTCGACATGGTCGAGCCGACCATCAAAGTTGTGGATCCCGTTTCCGGAGACGAGTCTGAGCTGCCGTTCGTGCAGGTTTACAAGGAGTCCGAGCTTCACTGACCTGTCGTGGCGAACTGCTTGAGATTCGCTCCGCGAGGGTTTTATGCGTGCGGGGCGGTCCGTCTGTGCTTGTGAGGTCTGGTTGCAGGTTCGAGGTCCGAGGCGTGCTGCGAGACTTAGATGATGTTTCACGAAGTGTTTCATGGCGTTGTGTGCGATGAGACGCGTTGACCCTGGAGGAATAGTGCACGATCCCAATCCCATTGATATTGCCGCGAAAGCGTCAGGCGAACCGACGTTCCGTGAGGTCGGTGTCGGACCATGGTCGCAAACGCATCCGGGGGAGGCGCGTCCGGATGATCCTCAGTCGCCGAACTATGATCCAAGATTCGATTCGGAACTGCTTGATGAAGGCGACCGCCGCAATGTGCTCGACCGC
>CAVEVJ010000036.1:0-3177 GCA_963619075.1 Acidaminococcaceae bacterium | reverse complement strand
TGGGAATATCGTGGTGCTTTCGCGCATGCGAAGCGAGATTTCCGCGCAGACGCATCGAGTGGAGGGGCTGCGCAAGGCCGCGGATGAGCAGGGGCTTCTGATGGTGGCGATTGACGTCAAAGACAACGGCGTCGACTGGCTCGAACGGAAGTTGTCCGTCGTACTGGGCCATCTGAACGGCAAGGTCGCGATTGTATCGTTGATGGGGCCTCTGCTGTTCGATGTGTTGGCTGTGTTGCGTACTTTGGATATCGATTTCCCTGATGATGTGGGGCTGGTCAGTTTCGATGACTGGGGCTGGAGCCAGTATGTGCATGACGGCATCTATTTGCTGGAGCAGGATCCGCGGGAGATGGGGCGTACGGCCGCACATGACCTTTTGCTGCAGATTCGAGCGAAGGGGAACGAGAAGCCATATGAGGGAGACGGGAACGTGGTGCTTCCCGTCTCCGTGGTGGAGGCTTCGTCGATCTGACGGACGGCCGGCTCCGTTATTCCGTGACGTTTCCTCGTGCCCGTTGGTTGGCCCAGGATTGGGATTGCGTGAACGTGTCGGGATCTGCGGATACGCGCATCGCGGGGTCGTGCAATGCGCTGATGGCCTGCATCTCATGCGGTTCCAGTTCGAAACCGAAGATATTCAGGTTCTGGGCCATGCGTTCTGGATGCGAGGATTTCGGGATGACGACGCGTCTTTCCTGCGTATGCCAGCGCAATACGATCTGCGCGGGGGAGACGTGATGCGCATCCGCCGCCTGCAGGATGGCCGGGGCTTTCATATCCGTGCCGTGGCCGAGCGGCGAATATGCTTCGATGGCGATGTTGTGTTTTGCGCAGAAACGCAACATTTCCGGCTGTGAGAAGCTGGGTGTATTTCCAGCTGGTTGATCGCAGGGGCTTCGCCCGTTTCCTCGATGAGTCTTTGCAGATGGGATGGCAGGAAATTGGATACTCCGGCCGCTCGTATGCGGTCGTCCGATTTGAGGGAAAGCAAGGCTTTCCAAGTGTCGACGTACTGGTCGACGGCTGGAAATGGCCAGTGGATGAGATACATGTCGAGTCTGTCGACGCCGAGTTTCGATAGTGACTTGTCGAACGCGAATCGTGTCGCGTCGAATCCTTGGTCGCAGTTGCGTAGCTTCGATGTGACGAACACGCGGTCGGCCATGCCGGTTGCTTTGAGTGCGAGTCCGACTTCGCGTTCGTTGTAGTATGCGGCGGCGGTGTCGATATGCCGGTATCCGATTTCCAGTGCCTGTTCGACGGACTTCTGTGTATCGGCCGCGGGAATCTGGTAGGTACCGAAGCCGATTTGAGGGATGGATGTGTGGGCGTCGAGTTGTACGTCGGGGATTGGGTGGACTGGGATCTGTGTCATTTTGCGCTCCTTGCATAGGACTTAGGAAAACGATACACCATGGAAGGAATGTAATCATATCTGGCCGTGTGTCCTGCAAGGGGCGATGGTCGGTACACTGTTCCGTATGGTTAACGAGGGGAAGAAACGAATTCGTAAATCGCCTGAAGAGCGTAAAAGGGAGATCGTCGCGGCGGCGAGCAAGCTGATCGGCGAAAAAGGGTATTATGGCACGTCGCTCAAGGACATCGCCGACGAGATCGGCATGAGCCAGCCGGGACTGCTGCATTACATCGGCAACAAGGAGCGGCTGCTTTCCTTGCTGGTCACCGACAATTACGATCAGGAAGGCACCCCTGAGGATTTTTCCAAGTCGGGATTGCCGGGCAGCGATCCGGAAGGTATGAATTTTCCCGCGTATCTGCGTTTTCTGGTGCGCTACAACGCCCAGCGTCGAAGCATGCTGCAGTTGTATATGGTTTTGGAGTCCGAGGGGTTCAGTCCGGAGCATCCGCTGCACGATTATTTCGAGGAGCGTCCGAACCTGGTATGGGAGCACTATTCCCAATACCGGTGGAATATTCCGCTGGAGGTCGGTGGCTGGGGCAATATGCGCCAGACTGTGCGCATGTGTTTGGAGGCGATGGACGGCATACAGCTGCGTTGGATGCGCAAACCGCCCGTCGATTTGTATGACGAGTGGCTATCGTTCGAACGGATTATCTTCCCGTCTCCTGTGTGGGACAATTACCGGTAGTATTTCGTAAAAAATACGTTTCTAACGGTTGTTAGGTAAGAAACGCCTGATTTTTCGCGTTTCTTGACAGAAAGTGTACGAGGGTTGTACGCTTTTTATATCTAATAACCGTTAGATATAAATTCAGTATTTTCAGTCAAGGAAGACAACAGAAAGAGGAACCATGAGCCGCTACAACGTGGACCACATCCTTTTCGGCGCCGCCTACTACGACGAATATCTCATGATGAAGGGCATCGATCGTGTCGATGAAGACATGAAGATGATGAAGGATGCCGGTCTCAACGTGATTCGTATCGCCGAATCCACGTGGAGCACCTGCGAGCCCCAGCCGGGCAAGTTCGACTTCACCTATGTTGACCGTGCCCTCGATGCCGCCCAGCGCGCCGGCATCGACGTCATCGTCGGCACCCCCACCTACGCGGTGCCGAGCTGGCTCGTCAAGCTCGACCCGAGCGTGCTCGCCGTCACCCCGGCCGGCGAAGGCAAGTACGGAGCACGCCAGATCATGGACATCGTCAACGCCACCTACCGCTACTACGGCGAGCGTGTGATTCGCAAGCTCATCTCCCACGTGGCCGACCATCCGGCGGTCATCGGATATCAGGTGGACAACGAGACGAAGTACTACGATTCCGTCTCCAACGACATGCAGCGCCTGTTCGTCAAGTACCTGTATGAGAAGTTCGACGGAAACCTTGAGGAACTGAACCACCACTTCGGTCTCGACTACTGGTCGAACCGCGTGGACTCCTGGGAGGACTTCCCGGATGTCACCGCGTCCATCAACCAGTCCCTGCGTGGCGAGTTCGACGTGTTCCGTCGCGACCAGGTGCGCGCCTACCTGCAGTGGCAGGCCGACATCGTGCGCGAATACGCGCATGACGATCAGTTCATCACCCACAACTTCGATTTCGAATGGCGTGGATACTCCTTCGGCGTGCAGCCGGCGGTCGACCATTTCAAGGCGGCCACCGCGGTCGACATCACCGGCGTGGACATCTACCACCCGACCGAGGACGACCTGACCGGCAAGGAGATCGCGTTCGGCGGCGACACGACC
>CAVEVJ010000035.1:0-3068 GCA_963619075.1 Acidaminococcaceae bacterium | reverse complement strand
CGCAGGCAAGGCCAAATCGTTCGGCGCGAAAGTGGCCCGCATCGGCATCGTCGAGGACTGCCCGATGAAGGAATACACCGACCTGTTCGTGCACGTACCGGCCGCCGGAAAACCGGGATCGGGAACCAAGCCGAGCGAGCAGCCGATGACCAGCCTGTTCGAACAGTCACTGCTGCTTCTGGGCGACGCGATCGCCATGAGCCTGGTGCGCAAGCAGGGCATCGACCTTGATTCACTGTGGGAGTTCCACGCCAATCTCGAATAGTTTTTCTTAATGACGCACTGATTTCAGCCAACACAAACCAACGTACTCGGCAGACGAAACCAGCCGGCGTCCTGAGCAAGCGCAAAATACGCGAAATGGCTGTGACCACACTTGGCGGTCACAGCCATTTTCGTTATTTCTTGCGTTACTCCAGTTCCACGGCACCCGTGTACAGCTGGTAGTACTCGCCCTTGAGCGCGATGAGCTCGTCATGCGAGCCACGCTCGATGATGCGGCCATGATCGAGCACCATGATCACATCGGAGTTGCGCACGGTGGACAGTCGGTGGGCGATCACGAAGACGGTACGACCCTTCATCAGGTTGTCCATACCGGCCTGCACCACTTCCTCGGTACGGGTATCGATTGAAGAGGTGGCCTCATCGAGAATCATCGCCGGCGGATCGGCCACGGCGGCACGCGCGATGGAGATCAGCTGGCGCTGGCCCTGGGAAAGTCCGGAACCGTCGCCCTTCAGCACCGTCTGGTATCCGTCAGGCAGCATGCGGATGAAGCTGTCCGCGTTGGTCAGCTTCGCGGCCGCGATGCATTCCTCATCGGTGGCGTCGAGACGACCGTAGCGGATATTGTCCATAACGGTACCGGTGAACAGGTTCACGTCCTGCAGCACAATGCCGAGGGAGCGACGCAGATCCGGCTTGCGGATGCCCTTGACGGAAATGCCGTCGTACAGGATCATGCCTTCCTGAATATCGTAGAAGCGATTGATCAGGTTGGTCACCGTGGTCTTGCCGGCACCGGTCGCGCCGACGAGCGCGATCTTCTGACCAGGCTTGGCGAACCAGGTGATATCGTGCAGCACCGGCTTGTCGGGGTTGTATCCGAAGGTCACGTCGGTAAAGCGCACGTCGCCCTGCAGCAGGGTCAGACGGCCGTCAGGAGAAGTGATGGCCTTCTCACGCGCCTTCATGGCAACCTCCGCGGCGCGCGGGCTCAGTGCATGCGCAGCCTTCAGAGAACGGGTGCCGTCATCTCCCTCCTCACGCTTCCATGCCCAGCGGCCGGTCTCATAATCGACTTCCGTCATGGTATGGCCGTCCGAAGCGAGCTCCACGTTGACCAACGTCACGGAACCACCGTCGTCTTCCGGCTTTTCGTCCATAAGCTCGAAGATTCTCGACGCGCCTGCGAGCGCCATCATCACCATGTTGAGCTGCATGGAGACCTGGCCGAGCGGGTTGATGAAGGAGCGGGACAGCGTCAGCAGGGAGATCAGGGTTCCCAAGGTGAGTGTGCCCATGCCGGACAGGCCGAAGTTGCCGACCCCGGAAAGCGCCATGGCGCCGCCGACGATGGCCAGCAGGATGTAGAGCATGTAGCCCATGTTGCCGACGACCGGCATGGTCACGTTGCCCCAGATGTTCGCTTCGGCGGAGGCCTTGAACAGCGCATGGTTCTTCTCGTCGAAGGTCTTCTGGGTGGCGTCCTCATGGTTGAAGACCTTGATGACCTTCTGTCCGTTGACGGATTCCTCGACGAATGCGTTCACGTCGCCGAGCCAGGTCTGCTGTTCGACGAAGTAGCGGCCGGAGCGCGACACGATTCTGCGCACCACGGCGAACAGAATCACCGTGAATGCGAGTACGAACACCGTGAGCGGCACGGACAGCCACAGCATCGAGACGATGGCGGCCAGTGCGGAGATCGCGGATGAGAACATCTGCGGGAACGACTGGCTGATGGCCTGACGGAGGGTGTCGGTGTCGTTGGTGTAGCGGCTCATGATGTCGCCGTGTTCGTTGGCGTCGAAGTAGCGGATCGGCAGGCTCTGCTGGTGGGCGAACATGTCGTCGCGGATCTTCTTCAGCGTGCCCTGTTCGACGGTCACGATGAGCCACTGCCACAGCCAGCTGCATATGGTTCCGGCCGCGTACAGGCAGCCCATGAGGGTGAGCACGCGCAGCAGTGGGCCCCAGTCCGGGTTGTCCGCGCCGACCATCGGCAGGATGTAGCTGTCGACGAGCGATTGCAGGAACAGAGCTGATCCGGCTTGTGCCGCAGCTCCTACGAGAATGCATACGACGACTGCGATCACATGCCATTTGTATTGGAAGATGTATCCGAAGATACGTTTGGTGGTTCCGGGAGCTGCCTTCTTCCTACCCGGACCGCCTGCGCCCGGCTTGCCCGCGGCTTCAGGTTTCTTATTCATATTCTTTTCGGTCATCGTCTCCCCTCCTTTCACTGCAGTTCCTCAGGCTGCGCCTGGTTCTTCGTCTGCGATTCGTAGATCGAGCGGTATTCGTCGCAGCTTTCCAGCAACTCGTCGTGGGTGCCGGATGCGATGATGCGGCCGCCATCCATGACGAGGATCAGATCGGATTCCTGTACCGACGCCACTCGCTGGGCGATGATGATCTTCGTGGTGTCCGGAATCTCATCGCGGAACGCGGCGCGAATCAGCTGGTCGGTCTTGGTGTCGACCGCGGACGTGGAATCGTCGAGGATCAGGATCTTCGGCTTCTTCAACAGTGCGCGGGCGATGCACAGGCGCTGCCTCTGACCGCCGGACACGTTGCTTCCGCCCTGTTCGATATGGGTGTCGTATTTATCCGGGAATTCCTGCACGAATCCGTCCGCCTGAGCGAGCTTCGCAGCGTGGCGCACCTCTTCGTCCGTGGCATTCGGGTTGCCCCAACGCAGGTTTTCGGCGATCGTTCCGGTGAACAGCACGTTCTTCTGCAGCACCATGGCCACCTGGTCGCGCAGCAGTTCGAGGTCGTAATCGCGCACGTCCACGCCGCCGACCTTGAGCGAACCTTCGGTCACATCGTAGAGTCGC
>CAVEVJ010000034.1:0-2836 GCA_963619075.1 Acidaminococcaceae bacterium | reverse complement strand
AGTCAAGACCGCCCAGACCACTTCGATCGCGCTTGACAAAGTGACGGAAGGCAGCGAATACACGCTTACCGTCACCGGACGTCAGTCCGGCAAAATCGTGACCGTCGACTTCCAGGCTCCGGCCTCCGGCTCTGCCGATAAGAACGACGGCAAGAACGACGGCAAAGACGGTGTGATTGCGTCCGGTAAGGTCAACAACAATCCGAAGGCTGATGGCTTGCCGCTTGGCAAGACCGGCGCTGCGGTGGCCGCCATCGTGATCGCCGCCGCTATGCTGGCTGCAGCTGCCATGCTGGTCAAGACCATGAAGCACATTCGCTGATCCGGTACGCTATTCAATCCCTGAAATAAATTCGCCGGTGCTTGGAACTGTCCAAGTGCCGGCGATTTTGCTTTGCCGGTTTATTGCCGGATCGGTAGTCGCATTTCGCCGGTTCAGATATATGCAGAAAAGTTGAGTGAAAAAGACTCAACTTTTTTTGTAGATTTGGGAATAAAAAGTTGCGATTCAAAGTTGAGTGGTGTAGGCTCAAGTTTTGGAAGCGCGAGAAACGGCAATCCGAAACTCGCGCGAAGAACGAAAGAACGTATAGCGAACCTGATTTACAAAGGAGATACATTATGGGACGCGCAGTTGGCATCGATCTGGGTACTACCAATTCCTGCATCGCAACTCTTGAAGGTGGCCAGCCCACCGTTATCGTGAACGCCGAAGGCGCTCGCACCACGCCGTCCGTCGTGGCATTCAGCAAGTCCGGCGAGATTCTGGTCGGTGAAGTGGCCAAGCGTCAGGCCGTGACCAACGTCGACCGCACCATCAGCTCCGTCAAGCGTCACATGGGCACCGACTGGACCGTCGAGATCGACGGCAAGAAGTGGACTCCGCAGGAGATTTCCGCCCAGGTGCTGATGAAGCTCAAGCGCGACGCCGAAGCATACCTCGGTGAACCGGTCACCGATGCCGTGATCACCTGCCCGGCATACTTCAACGACGCTCAGCGTCAGGCCACCAAAGACGCCGGCACCATCGCAGGCCTCAACGTGCTGCGAATCATCAACGAGCCGACCGCCGCCGCACTGGCCTACGGCCTCGAAAAGGGCAAGGAAGACGAAACCATTCTGGTCTTCGACCTCGGTGGCGGCACCTTCGATGTGTCCCTGCTGGAAATCGGCAAGGATGACGACGGCTTCTCCACCATCCAGGTGCAGGCCACCAACGGCGACAACCACCTCGGTGGTGACGACTGGGATCAGAAGATCATCGACTGGCTCGTCGGCGAAGTCAAGAACAAGTACGGCGTTGACCTGAGCAAGGACAAGATCGCCCTGCAGCGCCTGAAGGAAGCCGCTGAACAGGCAAAGAAGGAGCTGAGCTCCTCCTCCAGCACCTCCATCTCCATGCAGTACCTGGCCATGACCCCTGACGGCACTCCGGTGCATCTGGACGAGACGCTGACCCGCGCACACTTCGAAGATATGACCTCCGACCTGCTGGGCCGCTGCCGCACCCCGTTCAACAACGTGCTGGCCGACGCCGGCATCGGCGTGAGCGGCATCGATCACGTGGTCCTCGTTGGTGGTTCCACCCGTATGCCGGCCGTCAAGGAACTGGTCAAGGAACTCACCGGCGGTAAGGAAGCCAACCAGTCCGTGAACCCGGATGAGGTTGTGGCAGTCGGTGCGGCCGTGCAGTCCGGCGTCATCAAGGGCGACCGCAAGGACGTCCTGCTCATCGACGTGACCCCGCTTTCCCTCGGTATCGAAACCAAGGGCGGCATCATGACCAAGCTCATCGACCGCAACACCGCCATCCCGACCAAGCGCTCCGAAGTCTTCTCCACTGCGGAAGACAACCAGCCGTCCGTGCTCATCCAGGTCTATCAGGGCGAACGTGAGTTCGCTCGCGACAACAAGCCGCTGGGCACCTTCGAACTGACCGGCATTGCTCCGGCTCCGCGTGGCGTTCCGCAGATTGAAGTCACCTTCGACATCGATGCCAACGGCATCGTGCACGTTTCCGCCAAGGACAAGGGCACCGGCAAGGAACAGTCCATGACCATCACCGGTGGCTCCGGTCTGGGCAAGGATGAGATCGATCGCATGGTCAAGGAAGCCGAGGCCCACGAAGCCGAAGACAAGAAGCGCAAGGAAGAGGCCGAGACCCGTAACCAGGCCGAAGCCTTCGCCTACCAGACCGAAAAGCTCGTCAACGACAACAAGGACAAGCTCTCCGACGATGTGGCCAAGGAAGTCACCGACAAGGTCAACGAGCTCAAGGAAGCTCTCAAGGGCGACGACATCGAGAAGATCAAGACCGTCCAGGCTGAGTTGATGACCTCCGCCCAGAAGATTGGCCAGTCCCTCTACGCCCAGCAGGGTGCGGACGCCGCCGGTGCCGCCGGTGCCGCAGGCACTGCGAATGCCGGCGCCTCCGAAGATGACGTGGTCGATGCCGAAGTCGTGGACGAAGACGACAAGGACAATAAGTGATCATGTCCGACTTCAACAAGGACGAATATCTGAACGACCTGCCCGACATCGACGATCTGTCCGGGCAGGCCGCCCCCTCCAACGACGCTGACGCTGCCGAAAATTCCGCAGCGGCCGGCGTCCCCGCCGCGGAAGAGACCGCGGCGGCCGAAAGCGCGCAAGATGAGTCCGCCGATTCCACGGAAGGCGCCGATGAGACGCTCACTCCGCTTGGCCAGGCCAAGAAGGAGGCCGCGGAATATCTGGAGGCCCTGCAGCGTGAGCGTGCGGAATTCATCAACTTCCGCAATCGCGCACAGAAGGAACAGGACCGCTTCCGCCAGCACGGCATCATCGACGTACTGAC
>CAVEVJ010000033.1:0-16466 GCA_963619075.1 Acidaminococcaceae bacterium | reverse complement strand
TAATGGAGCTTGCCCCCTTTCGGCCCCAACCTCGAGAAAGCGGGTCTATCTCCCGGTTGGGGCCGGCCCTTGGTACGGGCCGTATCGGTACGCAAATCATAAATCGTTGGAAAATGGCCGTTTCTGAATCTCGCAAAAGAAGCGGGACACGATGGATTGCACCCCCTTTCTGGCCCCAACCTCGAGAAAACAGGCATATCTCCCGGTTGGGGTCGGCCACGGACGTCAACTGTTTGGCCGCCAAAATCGCGAATCGTTGGAAAATGGCCGTTTCTGAATCGCGTGGGAGGATTGGAGCGTAACGAAACGTACCCACTTTCGGCCACAACCTGCGAAATACGGGCGTATCTCCCGGTTGGGGCCGGATTGGAGACAAGCCGTTTCGGCTCCAAAATCCCGAATCGTTGGGATTCCGCCGTTTTCGAATCGCGTGGGAGAATGGGACGTGACGGAATGTATCCCCTTTCCGGCCCCAACCCGCAAGAAACGAGCATATCTCCCGGTTGGGGCTGGGATGGGGTGGTGCGCATCTAGAGATGGCTGTCATACCCGCTCCGATGGATCCCGGCAGGCATCCATGGGCATGATTGTATTTAGTCAAGTCGGCGTTTCGTGACTAAATCATTAATTTCTTATTGAACACAAACAGGCATGATTCCGTTGATGATTGCGACCGTCTGACTCGTCGCCCGCGAAAGTCAGGGTGGATCCGGAGATATGGACCGCAGCGCGTGCGAGACGTTCGGCATCTCCGACAGTCACGACGTCGATGTCGGCTGGATCGAATTCTGTATCGGCGCATGGTATCCGAGCGCTACCGAATGACGTGCCCTTCAGCCACACATTTTTGCCTATAACCCCATTCGGCGGTGGCAATGACGTTGGACAAGGTACGCGGATCTCTTCAGCGAGGATCTGGATGTGCTCATATCCGAGGTGGATGCCGCGGTTTCCTCGTCGTTCATCAATGGGAATGAATGTGAATCGCAGTAAATTAGTACATTTTTCGGTATATTTGCTGCTCTGAGTACATATGGAAAAACCTCCGAACCGTTGGTATTTCAACGGTTCGGAGGTTTTCTCTATGGTGCGAGCGGGGGGAGTTGAACCCCCACGAGCATACACTCACTGCCACCTGAAGACAGCGCGTCTACCATTCCGCCACGCTCGCAAACAATCAATTAGTCTACACCTTAACTGCGAGGTGAACAAATCGGCGTGTCGCGGTTTGTGGTCGAATGTGCTCGCTTTGGTGGATGTCTTGTGGTTTCTGGGCGTCAGAGGCGTCCAGCCTGCTGGTGAGACGAGGGTTTCCGGATGTGCGGGTTGGATGCGTCCACATGCCCTTTGGTCGTATGGGGGCATATTCGGCTTGCAGGCGCGGTGTGATCTCCGGGCGTGCTGGGGCTGCACCGCGCATGTGGAGCTCTCCGAATGAATCGAGTGGCCGCCGGGTGTGGGAAGTTTCGCCGGGTGAGTGTCTTTAGGCGCTACGGACACAGGGGGACTGGGTCCGCGGGTGTTGCGCCGAATATGTGCGCGGAGGGGCGGATGTCCGTTCAGGTGGCCTCCGGGCGCGGCCGTGGGATGTGAGGAGAGCATATGTGGGGTTGCGCCGTGAACGCGGACGAGGGACGGCGTCCGTGTGCGGGTGGCCTCCGCTTGGAATCAGCGAAGCTGACTTCGGGCAGGCGGCGTCCATGTGTGCATGGGGTGGCCCGATAAGAGCCGTGCCGAGGAGGAGCTGCGGAAAGGTGTCCGCATATGTTGGGGGTGGTCCACAAACCGGCAGGAACGACCCTATTGGGGCAGCTGTGGCTGAAAGGGGGTATGAAATCGCGGCAAAAAGGGTTAAAATATACCCCCTAACCGACCATAACCTGCCAGATATGCGTCTATCTCCTGGTTGGGGCCGAAGAAAGGGGGTATATCGTAATCCAAGACTGCCAGAATCGGCAAAAATAGGCAGAATCGTCGGAACTGACGGCCTATCGCTGCTCCATCGTGCCCGAAATGGGTAACGAAAGACGCAGACTTACCCGCGGGATCCGTTGGCGTAGAACTTGGCCAGAGTCTCGTCGCGGAACTCGTCGAAATATCCGCCGTCGATCGATGTGCGAATATCGTCAAGCAACTTCACGAAGAAATGCTCGTTGTGAATCGTAGCCAGCGTGAAGCCGTTGAATTCGCGGGCTCGCAGCGCATGATCCACGTAAGCGCGCGTGTAATGCGTGCAGGTGTAACACGTGCAGCCTTCCTCGAGTGGGCCGAAATCGTGCTTGAACTGCGCGCGTTTGATGTTGTAACGGCCGGAACGGGTGAAAATCGCGCCATTGCGTCCGCAGCGGGCCGGTGCCACGCAATCGAAGGTGTCGCCACCGTTCTCGACGCACGCGAAAATATCGTCGACCGCGGCAATGCCGAGCACATGGCGAGGGCGGCTCTCCGGCATCGCGTCGCAGATCCAGGCGCAGGTATCGCCGATGATGCGCTTCTCAATCGCACCACCTATGCCGACGCCATCGAAATCAAGGGAAGCGATCTGCTCGGCGGCATGACGGCGCAAATCCTCGTAATTCGCACCCTGCACCACGCCATATAGCGCCTGATACGGCTTGCCAAGGCGTTCCTCGGTGAGTCGTTTGTGCTCCGCTACGCAACGCTGTGCCCAACGATAGGTGCGCTCGACGGAACGTTCCTGATAACCGCGCGTGTTCATCAGCGTGGTCAGCTCGTCGAAGGCGAACATGATGTCGGCGCCGATCTTATGCTGGATACCCATTGAGATTTCGGCGGAGAAACGGTGCAGCGAGCCGTTGAGCGGCGATTTGAAGGTCACGCCGTCTTCATCCACGAACGCAAGACGTTCCTTGCCTTCCGCAATTACATCGTCGGACTTCATGCCGGTCACGTCCATGGCGAGGGTCTTCTTGAATCCCGCGCCGAGGGAAAGCACCTGGAATCCGCCGGAATCGGTGAAGGTCGGGCCGTTCCAGTTCATGAATTTGGCAAGACCGCCGGCTTCGTCGAGCACCTGCTCGCCCGGGCGCTCGTACAGGTGGAACGCGTTGGACAGTAGGCATTGCGCGCCGAGATCCTTCATGGTTTCCGGCAGTACGGCTTTCATGGCCGCCTGCGTGGCCACCGGCACGAACGCCGGAGTGTTGATGTCTCCGTGCGGCGTGTGGATTACGCCGGTTCGGCCGTAGCGTGCGCCGTCGCGTCCCTTGCCTTCGGCGGTGCTGGAGAGTCGGGTTTTCTGCTCAAAGTAAAAAGCGCTGCGATCGCCCGGTTTGCCGGGTTCCGCGCCTCGCGGATGTTCTACGAGATTCTTGGAATCGTTGGTTTCGGTAAGGCTTGTCATATGCTTCACTTTAGGCGATAGCGGAGATTGCGCGATGCCGTTGGCGATGGAGTCACGGTTTTGCTAACCAATTCATTTGCTGCTTTCAACAAACATTCAGGAAACTTCCAGAGCGTGTATCTTTACTCGTATGTAGCAGTTCGAGCGGCACGAATGCTGAATATGTGGAATGCCGCGAGACGAATAAGGAGCAACAATGGCTGAAGAGAATCGCGAGCAGAACGCCGTGCAGCCGCAGAACGAGCCGCAGCAGTCGGCTGATCAGACGCAGACTTCCGTAACCGAGCCGATCGACGTGCAGCAGCCCACGGTTACCATCCCCACCGCAGAGACCTCCGCCGCGGAAAAGGCGGACGATACCCCGGATTACGCGTCCGCGGCCGGGGAAAGCACGGTGGTCGGTGCCACTCCAACGCAACAGTATCGTCCGGCACCGGAATACGGCGCATACGGCCCGACTCCCACGCAGCCCACGCAGGAACAGCCTGCGGCACAGCAGCAGCCTTACGGTGCGCAGAACAACACGCAGCAGAATCACAATCCTTTCTTCGGTAATCCGTACGCGAACAACGCGAACAGCGCGAACGGCGCACAGAATTCCAACCAGGGCAATATGCGACCGAACAACGGCAATCCGTTCCTCAGGCCGCAGGGCGGGGCAAACGTGCCGCCGAACGGTTCTGGCACCCCGAACAACGGCAATCCATTCGGCAACCCGTTCGGTAACGCGAACCACGGCCAGCCCGGGCAGTCCGGCCAGCCGAATGCTCAGGCCGGTCTGAAGTCGAAGACTGCTACCCATGTGGTGATCGCGGTTGTGGCCGCACTGGTTTCCGCGGGCCTGTGCCTCGGCGTCGGTTATGCGGCGATCACCAACGGTTGGGTGCGTGTGCCGACATCGAGCTCGCTGTCGAGCATCAGCTCCAACTCCTCCGGCTCCGGTTCCGCAACCGCCAAGAGCGGCGAGGCTGCCGACTGGGTTTCGGTTGCCAAGGATGTCTCCGACTCCGTGGTGGCCATCCAGGTGGCCACCAGCGAGGGCACGGCCAAGGGATCCGGCGCGATCGTCAGCGACAAGGGTTACATCGTCACGAACAACCACGTGATCTCCGGCGCCCAGCAGATTCAGGTCACGCTGGCCAACGGCACCATCTATTCCGCGCAGATCGTGGGAACGGACACCACTACTGATCTGGCCGTCATCAAGCTCGACAATCCGCCGAGCGATCTGACCGCCGTTGAATTCGCCGATTCCGACAGCCTTGCCGTCGGTGAGAGCGTCATGGCCATCGGCAACCCGCTCGGCTACGACGACACCGCGACGACCGGCATCATCTCCGCGCTGAACCGACCCGTCACCGTGACCGACGACGACAACAATGCAATCGTCACCAACGCCGTGCAGATCGACGCGGCCATCAACCCGGGCAACTCCGGTGGTCCGACCTTCAACGCGGCCGGACAGGTGATCGGCATCAACTCGTCCATCGCATCCACCGCCAGCTCCTCCAGCACCGCGGGCTCCATCGGCATCGGCTTCGCGATTCCGTCAAACCTCGTCAAGCGCGTGGCCAACGAGATCATCGAAAACGGCTCCGTGCAGCATGTGGCGCTCGGCATCACCATCACCAGCTCCTCGGTCGAGGCGGACGGCGTGACCCGCGGATGCACGCAGGTGCAGTCCGTGGTCGACGGCGGCCCGGCTTCCAAGGCCGGACTGAAGGCCGGTGACTCCATCGTGGCGTTCAACGGCAAGGCAGTGAACAACAACTACTCGCTGCTTGGCTATGTACGCGCCTCCGCGATGAACGACACGGTGACGCTGACCATCGTGCGCGACGGCAACACCATGGATATTGAGGTAACGCTCGATCAAGAGGAGTCGACCAGCAGCAGCTCTTCCAACAGCCAGAACAATCAGAATAATCAGAACAACAACGGACAGAACGGCCAGGGCGATTCCAACAACGGTTACGGATTCTCCGATCCGTTCGGCCAGTGGTAAATCCACGGGAATGCCGGAAGGCTTGATGCAGCTGACGCAGGTGGCGTAACCAACGCAACTTACATAAGCGGCAATCCAATCCGGTATCCGATTCGCAAGGGTCGTACAAGCAAGGGAAACCGCACTCCAATCGTCGGACTGAAGAAGTTCAGCGATGGTCGGTGTGCGGTTTTTCGTATGCGTGAGAATCGAAAGAAGCGCTGTAGCGACGTGTTTGTCGTGTTCCGTGTGAATGCGTTCCGATATGACGTCCGACGCGAGATATTTCGTTGCGACACGTTCCGACGCGAGTTACCGAGACGTTCGGCTGATCAAAAGTCAAAAATCGGCATGGATCGCAACGCGCGCAATCGCGGAACCTGCGAAAATCGCAGACGTTTGCTACGCTGAACACTATCTTTTTACGCCGTGTATCGATGGTCCGCTTCGGCGGGGCGCCGGTGGGTTAACAAGGCGTCCGATACGAGCGTAAGGAGATTCTATGCGTAGAATCATCGATCTTTGCAAGCGGGTTCCTCTGCTGCCCATCACCGTCATCGCCGCGATTCCGTTGGCATTGCTGGGATCATGGCGTCCGTGGGGTGCAGATGCCGTTCATTTTGGGCCGTTCAACCCGGGGGTTGGGCAATGGATTGTGATTGCGCTCGTACTGTATACGATCATCGTCACGGTACGCGGCATGATAGACGACTTGCGCAACGGACAGGTCGGCGTGGATCTGCTGGCGGTCGTTGCGATCGCATCGACGGTTGCGGTGCAGGAATACTGGGCCGCCTGGGCCGTGGTGCTGATGATCTCCTCGGGCGAGGCGATAGAGGAATTCGCGCAGTCGAAGGCGGAAGGAAACCTGACCGCGCTGATTGACGCGGCCCCGCGAACCGCGCATGTTGTTGCGCTGCCTGGACTGCACGGGCATGTGCATGCGTCGGGCGACGAACATGCCGCAAGCGTTACCCAGGACGGATTCAGGCAGGCCGTCAAGACGCAGGATTCCAACGAAGCGGACACTTCCCATGGGGCCTCAGGCGAGCATTTCGAAACCGTCGCCGTGGAAAACGTGAAACTTGGTGATGTGATTCTCGTGCTTCCCGGCGAAACCGTGCCGGTCGATGGTGAACTGCTGTCGGGCGTTGCAACGTTGGATTTGAGCAATATCAACGGCGAACCAGTCCCGCGTGAAGTGTTCGCGGGAGCCCGGGTCATGTCGGGCGCGGTCAACGGCTCGACCACGCTGACCATGCGTGCCACACAGCTTGCCCAGGATTCGCAGTATCAGAAAATTCTGGAATTGGTGTCATCCGCACAGGAATCGCGTCCGGCGGTCGTGAAGACCGCGGACGTACTTGCGGTACCGTTCACAGTGCTCTCCCTTGCGATCGCGGCGATCGCATGGATCGTTTCCGGCACTCCGCTGCGATTCGCGCAGGTGCTGGTATTGGCCACCCCCTGCCCGCTCCTGATCGCGGCGCCGGTCGCGTACGTTGCGGGAACCGGACGCCTTGCCAAGGCGGGAATTCTCATCAAAGCGCAGGATGTGCTGGAAACCTTGGGAAAGGTGTCGCATATCTTCTTCGATAAAACCGGCACTCTTACCGTCAAACAACCGCAGGTCGTGCGCGTGGAGAAACCTTTCGTAACGAAATCGCCGTTCGACGAGGATCATATTCTTATGATGGCCGGCATTGTTGAAGGCTACTCGGTGCATATTCTTTCGAAGGGCATAGCGGCGGCCGGAAAACGCGCCATGAACGACCTGTATTCGCGCTATGAACATGGCCAACGGCTGTGCGCGGAACGTAATATGCCGGGCCATGGCCGTGATTATCCGGTGGTGAAGAACATTGTCGAGGAATCCGGCAAGGGCGTTTCCGGAGAAGTGAACGGGCATGACGTGCGCGTCGGCAGATTCGCGTACGTCACGGCGGACGAATCCGGATTCACGCCGGTGTTGCACGGCAAGAATGGCAAGGACGGCAAAGCGACGCCGAAATCGGATGTGAATTCGCTGTTCGCTCCGCTTGAGCCCGACGAAATGGCCGCGTATGTGGCGCTTGACGGCGAGCTTGCGGCGCGAATTGTATTGCGGGATGTTCCGCGGCCGAATGCGAAGGATTCCCTGCGAAAGCTGCATGAACTTGGCGTTTCCGAACTGTCCATGCTTACGGGAGACAAGGCCGCATCCGCGCGGATCATCGCCGAAGAAGTCGGCATCGATGACGTTCAGGCCGAACTCTTCCCGGAAGACAAAGTGGCCGCGGTCAAAAACGCCACCGAAGGCAAGAGCGGGGATGGCGAACGTCAACCGCCGTCGGGCGGAATCGTGCAACGGCTGACGGGAACATATTCAACGAGGCCGATCACCATGATGGTCGGCGATGGCGTGAACGACGCGCCTGTTCTGGCGGCTGCCGATATCGGCATGGCCATGACCGACGGCACGTCCACGGCCGCGTCCGAATCCGCGCAGGTGGTCATCATGAATGACGACATCGCCTCCGTGCCGCGTGCCATAGCCATCGCACGGCGCACGAAGAAAGTGATGCTTCAAGCCGTGCTCATGGGCCTTGGTCTGGCGGTTGTGGGCATGGTTGCGGCCGCATTCAACCTGATTCCCGTGGTGGTCGGCGCGTTCATGCAGGAGGCGATCGACGTGGTGAGCATCCTTTGGGCGCTCACAGCCCTGCTTGACCGGGAGTAGAGCTGTGAGCAGGAGTAGTGCGGGAAAGCAGGAGTAGTGCGGAAAGCTGGGCTGCAAGCGGTAGTGGTGGCAGAGGCAGCGCGGGGCGATTACAGCGAGCTCGGCGAAATCTCGCCCGCGATGGAACGCTTCATCCACGCGCCGAAATCCTCGGCGCTCACGCCTTGAGACAGCAGGAAGACGATCTTCGCATACGTGGCTTCCAGCGTCATATCGCCCGAACCGATTGCTCCGGCGCGTGCGATTGCATCGCCCGTCTCGTAATGGCCAAGCAGCACTTCGGCCTGCTGGCATTGCGATGCGATCACGACCGGTACGCCGTCATGCAGCACGTCGGCGATCACGTCGGTCAGTCCCGGCTCGTCGCTCGGCACATTGCCGACGCCGTATGCACGCAACAGCACCGCTTCGGGACGCGGGGACAGCATCGCGGCAAGACGGTCGGCGCTGATGCCGGGAGCCATGTCGATCACGGCGACGTCGTGACGTGCGTACGGCTTCGGATCAGCCCAACCGCAGCCTTCGCAATCGCCCGCATACCAATGCCACGGCGTTCCGGTACGTGCCAGCGGACCGGTGGAAGGCGCCGAAAAACCTTCGAAAGCCCAGCTTGACGACTTGCTCACGCGGTTTCCGGCAAACAGATGATGTCCGAAGAACAGGCCGACGCCATGGAATCGTCCGCTCATCGCGGCATTCAGCGCACCGGTGACGTTCGCGGTGGCATCCGACTCGATTTTGCCGAGCGGATGCTGCGAACCCGTGAAAATAACGGGCTTGCTGAAATCCGTCAACGCGTACGACAATGCCGCGCTGGAGTAGCTCATCGTATCGGTGCCGTGCAGCACGACGAAAGCGTCGGCGTCGTCGGCATGGGCGCGCAGATCGTCGGCTATTGTCTGCCAATTGTCGGGCGTGGCGTTCGACGAGTCGATCAGCGGATCAAGCTCGGTGAACGAGAACAGGCTCGGATCCATATGCGCGTCCTCAAGCAGCCGGAACAGCCATCCGCGGGTGTCGGCGCCCGGAACCAGACCGTTCGGCGAATCGATCATGCCAATCGTGCCGCCGGTGTACGTGATATGAATGCGCATAGTCTTCCTCCTCATCGAAATCCCAAATAAAAAGTGGACGGTTGATTACCTTCCGTCCACTTTAGCGACTTGCCTGATTCTTGCTTGATTCTGATTCGATATCAGGTCGATTTCGGTTCGATCTTAGGCCGATTTCGATCAGACTTCAGACGTTGCCGCAGGCTTTTGCAAGCTTTACTTTCCGGGCGTCTGCATCGTTTCCAGAACGTCGGGAACGTCGTTGCCGTTGTCGTCGAGCATTTCGTCCATCAGATCGCCGTTGATGCGGCCGCGCACGTAGAACCAGCCGGCCACCATGGCGATGACGACCACGAGGAACATCAGCAGCGTCCAACGACCGGCGGCGCTGGTGAGATTCGACAGCACAACCACGGCGAAGAACAGCAGGGAGAGATAGTTGGTGTACGGAGCGCCCGGCATGCGGTATTCAGGACGGGTCTCCTCACCCGCCTTCACCTTCTTGAGGAACGCGAGATGCGTGACGAGGATGCAGGCCCAGGTTCCGGCGATGCCGATGCCAGCCAGGTTCATGACGATCTCAAAAGCATCGGACGGCAGCACCGCGTTCAGCACGACGCCGATCAGACCGAGTGTGGAAGTGATGATGATGCCGCCATACGGCACATGATGCTTGTTCATGCGTGCGGCGAACTTCGGGCCGGAACCAGCCACCGCGAGCGAACGCAGCGTACGGCCGGTGGAATACAGGCCGGCGTTCAGCGAGGAAAGAGCCGCGGTCAACACCACGACCTGAATCACATCGGCGGCATGCGGGATGCCGATGCCGGAGAAGAACGTGACGAACGGCGATTCGTTCGACGAGTAGGCGCTGTACGGCAGCACCAGAGCCATCAGCACAACGGAGCCCACATAGAACACGAAAATACGGATGATCATGGAATTGATAGCCTTCGGCAGCACCTTCACGGCGTCCTTCGCCTCACCTGCGGCCACACCCACCATTTCGGTGCCGCCGAATGCGAACACCACGCCCAGCGTCAGTGCGAACACCGGTGCGATGCCCATCGGGAACAGGCCGCCGTTGTCGGTGATGTTGGCAAGGCCGGCATGGGAGTCGCCGACCTGCGCACCGGTCACAATGGCCCAAATGGCGATGACCATGAACGCGACGATGGTGGCCACCTTGATGGCCGCGAACCAGAACTCCGCCTCGCCGAACATCTTCACGCTCAGCATGTTCAGCACGAACACAAGAGCCAGCGCGATCAACGCCAACAGCCACTGCGGCACGTCCTGGAAAGCCTTCCAATAATGGAAATACACGGCCACGGCGGTGATGTCGGCCATGACGGTGACCGACCAGTCAAGGAAGAACAGCCAACCGGTCACGTACGCGCCCTTCTCGCCAAGGAACTCACGTGCATACGAGACGAAAGCGCCGGAAGACGGGCGGCGAATCGCAAGCTCACCCAGCGAACGCACCATCAGGAACGCGAAAATGCCGCACACCGCGTAAGCGATCGCAAGTCCCGCGCCACCCTGCGAAAGACGGCCGCCGGCACCCAGAAACAGACCGGTGCCGATCGAGCCGCCGATCGCGATCATCTGAATATGACGCGGCTTGAGATCCTTCGCATAGCCGGCATCGCTCTTATCCTGCTTCGTTGCCTTCAACGAAGACGAATCATTGGAACTACTCATAATCAGCTGTTCCATCCCTCTCACATGTTGTAGTTCGGCCAGAATCGACCGCACTGTGCGAAAATGTCCGTAAGCATTATATGGGTTGTGTACAACTTGTGTAGAACGAGCGTGCAAATCGCGAAAAAGAGAGGTTCCGACCCTGTTGGAAATGCAGGGAATATATTAGGCTAGAGCGCGTGACTGAAACTAATGAACTTCGTATCGCAGTAATCGGCGCCGGTCCCGCAGGCGTCTACTCCTCCGACATTTTCCTGCGCCAGCTGGGCAAGCTCGGCGAAGAACTGGGCCTGGGAACCAAGGCCCGCATCGACCTGTTCGAAAAGCTGCCGGTGCCGTTCGGCCTGGTGCGCTACGGCGTGGCCCCCGACCACCCCTCCATCAAATTCATTGCCAGCGCACTCGAAAAGACGCTCGACAACCCGGACATCCACCTGTATTGCGACGTGGAATTCGGCAAGGACGTAACGCTCGACGAACTGCTCGAACGCTACGATGCCGTGCTGTTCGCCACCGGTGCCGTGGAAGACAAGCCGCTTGGCCTGCCGGGCGCCGAACTCGACGGCGTCTACGGCGCAGCCAAGTTCGTGGAATGGTATGACGGATATCCGACCGGCGCTCGCGAATGGCCGCTGGAAGCCGAAGAGGTGGCCGTGATCGGCGGCGGCAACGTGGCCATGGACGTGGCCCGCGAGCTCATGCGCAACGCCGACGACCTGAAGGAACGCACCGACATTCCGGACAACGTGTACGAAGGCATCAAGGGCAACAAGGCCAAGGTGTTGCACCTGTTCATCCGCCGTGGCGTGGCCCAGGCCAAGTTCTCCGTGCAGGAGCTGCGTGAGATGGAGAAGCTGCCGGGCGTGCAGCTGATTATCAACGAAGACGATTTCGACCTTGATGAGGAGACCATCGAGGAAGCTGGCAAGGACAAGCTCACCCGTCAGATGGTCGAGGAGCTGTTCACCATCCGCGAGATGGCCGAAGACATGGAAGACGACGGCGACACCGACTTCGAAGGCAATCCGGCGGATCGCAAGTATTACGTGCACTTCAATGCCGCTCCGGTCGAGGTGCTCGGCGAGGACGGCAAGGTCGTCGGCATTCGTGTGGAGAAGACCGAAACCTCCGCTGACGGCAAGATGAGCCGTACCGGTGAATTCGAAGACTACCCGGTGCAGGCCGTGTACCACGCGATCGGCTACAAGCCGGCCACCGCTCCCGGCATCGCCTACGACGAGCATCATGCGCATCTGGCCAACGCCAATGGCGACGGCCGCATCACCACGGACGCCGAATCCGGTGAAGTGCGCGAACGCCTGTATGCCACCGGTTGGGCCAAGCGCGGTCCGGTGGGCCTGATCGGTTCTACCAAGTCCGATGCTCTGCTGATCGTGACCAACATGCTTGAGGATCTTTCCAAGGCCGCGGAAGGCGGACGTGTGGCCGCCGACCGTGATCCGGAATCCATCGACCGACTGCTTGCCGAGCGCGGCGTCAAGCCGATCGACTTCGCCGGCTGGAAGAAGGTCGACGCTTTCGAACGTTCCGAAGGCGCGAAGGAAGGCCGCGAGCACAAGAAGGTGATTGACCCGGAGCAGATGCGCGCTCTGGCCCACGCCTGATTTGCTGATTTTATTCGGTTGAATTTGGCTGAATTTAGCTGGATTCGGTTGGATTTAGCTGGATTCGACTGAATTCGGTTGAATTTAGCCGAAATCGACTGAGCTCGACCGACGTTGGTCTTTTGACGTCGGTTCCGCAAGTAACGGCTCCCGGACACTGGTTCGGGGGCCGTTGTGCGTTGGGCTCATTGGCCTGCCGGCAGCCTCCAACAACTCGGTGATGGCCAGTGAATATCCAGCAAAATATCAGACTGCGTACTTACCCTTGGGCCGTATGAATGGCAATTTGCGTGTGCATGGGCATTGCAACGGCTTGAAGACGACGATGCTCTTCGCTCTGATGTGGGGCGTCATCATGCTCATTTGGTGGGCCACTGGTGGCAGCCAGCGCACGTTGGGCGTCTACATTCTCATCGGCATCGGATCGACCTTCATCTCGTACTGGTTTTCCGACAAACTCGCCATCGCGTCGATGGGCGCGCGGGCCGTCAGCGAGCAGGAAGCGCCGATGCTGTACAAAATCGTGCGCGAACTTTCGGCGAAGGCCGGCAAGCCGATGCCGCGAATCTACATCGCACCGACCATGAGCCCCAACGCATTCGCAACGGGCCGCAACGAACGTCATGCGGCGGTCTGCTGCACGCAAGGCATTCTGCAGATGCTCAACGAGCGCGAGATCCGCGGCGTGCTCGGCCATGAGCTCATGCACGTGTACAACCACGATATCCTGACTTCCGCAATCGCATCCGCAATGGCCACGGTGATCACGTATCTCGGCTATTCGCTCATGTATTTCGGAGGTTCCTCCTCCCGCGACGAACGCGACGGTTCGTCTTCCGGCGTGGGATTGATCGGCGTGCTGCTAAGTACGATCCTCGCGCCGATCGCGGCTTCCTTGATGCAAATGGCGATTTCGCGTACCCGAGAATACGATGCCGACGAGGACGGCTCGTTGTTGACCGGCGATCCCGAGGCGCTTGCTTCCGCACTGAACAAGATTTCGTACGGTGCCGCCGAAATGCCGATGGACAAGACCGCGGGAACGCAGTCGATGGCGGCGATGATGATTGCGAATCCGTTCTCCGCGGAGGGATTCTCCCGTCTGTTCTCCACGCATCCGCCGACCGCCGACCGTATTGCGCGTCTCATGCAGATGAGCCAGGAAATGAAGATGCAGGGCGTGCAGTCCGGTTATGCCGGTTATGCCGGGTATTCCGGGTATGGAAATGGCGGTTATGTGCAGGGCGGATACTCCCAAGGAGGGTATGCGCAAGGTGAGTATTCCCAGGGCGGATATTCGCAAGGTGGACGCCCGCAGGGAGGATATGCTCCGCCGCGTAGGTGACATGCGGTTTTGCTGACGATTGCCGGTAATCGCAGATGATTTCGGATGGTTGCGGATCGGCTCTGCGGATGATTCGAGATTTGCAGGTAATCGCGAGTATGCGCAATCGCGGGCATGCAGATAATCCGCATACCAATCCGCATATCGGGAAGCGCGTATGTTGCCGCCTTCCGACGTGATAGACTTTCTCTTCGTGCCCAAAAGGCACATTTTGCGGATGTAGTTCATCGGTAGAACGAAAGCTTCCCAAGCTTTAGAGGCGGGTTCGACTCCCGTCATCCGCTCCATTTTTCTCGATGCCGGGATTACGGCTTCCGATTATTCCAACGATTCCTGATTATGCGCGCATTCGATGGATCACAAGTTTGTGCTGGGATGCTGGCGTTGTGTGCACAACTGGGAGATATGGCCGTATCTCTTAGGTTGTGCGCAGCGGGCATGTGGGTCATTTCGACGCGTGGGTCGTAAATCGTTGGAAAATGGCCGTTCTTGTGTTGTGTAAAAAGAACGGGACACAATGACAAATACCCCCCTTTCGACCACAGCTAGTGAAATACGGTCGTATCTCCCAGTTGTGCACAAAAGGGGGTAGTTATAGGGTTGCCCTGCCATCTCAGAACGTGCCGATGAGATCATATGTTGATTTCATGCCTGCCGCCTTACCTAAAGGTCGAAGACTATGCCGGTGTTCAGCTCGATGGCCTTGCGCGCGAACTCGATGAGCTTGCGGTAGATTGTTTCGAGACGTGGGTTGGCCGGCTCCCTGAGCCGCTGCTCTAGCCAGCCGAGCATGAGCCTGCATTGTTCAGCGTTGAGGTAGTCCACGTCTGTGGGATCGATGAGCGAATTGCACAGACTGTCTATCGGATTGATGAAGTCTTCGTCCAGAAGGTCTTCATCTTCTTCGGTCAGTTCAAATGATTCTATTTGTCCCGGCTTTGCTTGGAAGGTTTCGGGAATGTAGCCGTAGTAGTCGAGACCTTCAAGACTGAGAATAAGGATAAGTTCCATGATTACATTTCCTTTCTTTTGAGGATTTTGAAATGAGTTTCCCTATTGCCTCCAGATGTTCCATCGAGCTTGACGTTTTTCTTCGCTTTCTTGTCGTACACGCGTAGGTATCCGGAGACCATGTCCGCGTCGATCCTCCATCTGGTGTTCTCGAACACGTATTTGACACCGTTCCTTCGTCCCTGTGCACCCGGCGTGAACCGGTTGACGATCTCATTGAGGTCGACCGGCTGCTTCTTCCAGTTCTCGTTCCATTTCGCCTCACGGTCCTTGCTGCTGTCGTAGCGCCTGCGATCCACCGTGGAACTGGGAACGTTGTTGTCGATGTAATTGCGCGAACTATCCGAATATCGCTGTTTGCTATCTGACATATGCCACATGTCCTTTTGGGCCGGTTTGCGGCGCTGGCGTTCGACCAGCGTTCGGCGCACCTCATCAAGGATGCGTTCGGACCATACCGCATCGATGAGGTTATATTCATCCAATGTCAGGAGGATGTCGAGCAGCCAAGTGGTAGGGAACACGTTGGCGTCCAGCAGCGCAACTGGTTTGGTCGTGGTTCGGGCCTTTTCAATCAGTCGAACTGCGCGACGTAGGCGGCCATCTCGTCGTCATCCATCGCAATCTCCTGCGCCGCCTGCCTCATGGCGGACAGTGACGCCTGCATACGTTCGCGTTCCTGGCGCTGGTAGTCCATGACGTCAACCACGTCAACCATGCGACGGCCGGTCTTGCCATTGCGGGTAAAAGGCAGTTGGCCAGAGTCGAGGATGCGTGCAACGGTGCGGGAAGAACAGTTCAGGAGCTTTGCGGCTTGGCCTGTGGTGACCATCCGATGCTGTCCCATGACGCCCATCGCCGCGTTCAGTGCAGCCTCAAAGGCCTTGTCGTTGAGTTCTGTCACTTTGCCGTCGGCGGCGACTAGGGCGCAGTTTCCTATGGCGACTACGGTACCATTGGCACTTGGATGTTCCAACACTGCGCTCATGGTCGCCTCCAAAGTTAGTGATTGTTTCGTTCATCATATCTAAAACTGACAAAATTGACAAGATGCCGTTTTGTCATGTAGATACTGGCTTAGTTTCTCGTCTACGATGCAGGATTTTCCATGGGGTGGCAGATGAAGCCGGGCGCGGAGGGAGTATTGGGGTGGCGGAACAGCTGAACATGGATTTGCCGGATGGCGGGTTGCGCACAACTGGGGAGATATGGCCGTATCTCTTAGGTTGTGCACGGCGGGCATGCGGGTCATCTCGACACACGAATCGCAAATCGGTGGAAAATGGCCGTTCTTGCATTGCGTGAAAAGAACGGAATGCGACAACAAATACCCCCTTTTGGCCACAACTGGTGAGATATGGCCGTATCTCCCAGTTGTGCACAAAAGGGGGTAATCGTAGGGTGGCATACCGGCGTTGCCCGAAGTACGAGGGCTGAGGGTTTCCCGTTTTGGCCAAGTCGTCACCTATTCCAGGGTGGCGTTGGGTATGAATTATTCCAAGGTGACGTTGGGTATGAATGTGGAGACGATAAGTTCGGTGAGCTCGTCAATCGGCATGGGGTCCGGGTCCGCAAGCCATGTGCGTACCAGCGCGATGACGCCCGAAAGGTAGAATTCCCTCAAATATTCGCCCGGCTTGCCTTCGCTGTGCCCACCTTCGG
>CAVEVJ010000032.1:0-2030 GCA_963619075.1 Acidaminococcaceae bacterium | reverse complement strand
CCTGGAACAGTATCAAACGCAATGTGCCGATGCTGCTTTCCGTCATGCTCGTTACGTTCGTTTCGTTCCTGTTCATCGGCACGTCCATGCTCACGCAGGCGCAGATAACCAAGGCGAAGGGCGACTGGTACTCCAAAGTCGAGGTTGTTGTGTGGATGTGCCCCGACGGCACCAGCCAGTCGGTGAACTGCACGTCCGGCACCGCGGCCACGCAGGAGCAGATCAATGATCTGCAGAAGGCCATCCGCAACGAGCTTGCCGACAATGTGTCCGAAATCACGTTCGTCAGCAAAGAGGACTTCTACAACGACACCTTCCTGCAGCAGTACCCGAACGGCGAATACCAGGGGCGCACCCTCACCGCCGACGACATGCAGGATTCGCTGTGGCTCAAACTGAAGAATCCGGAAAAATACCAAGTGGTTTCGGAAGTGCTTTCCGGTCAGGAAGGTGTTGATACGGTAAGCGACCAGCGTCAGATCTTCGAACCCGTCTTCGCCGTGCTCAACCGTGCCACCGTGGCCACCGTGGCATTGGCCGCCGTGATGGTGGTGGTTGCGATCATGCTGACGGGCACCACCATTCGTATGTCCGCGGCGTCCCGCCGTACGGAAACCGAGATCATGCGACTTGTGGGTGCATCGAACTGGGCGATTCGACTTCCTTTTATTCTGGAAGGCGCGTTCGCGTCTCTCGTGGGTTCGCTGCTGTCATGCGCCACGTTGTCGGTTCTGGTGAAGGTGTTCGTCACCGATTGGCTGGCCACGTCCGTCAAATGGATTCCATACGTGAACCAGACCACGGTGCTGCGGATATCGCCGATTCTCATAGTCGGGGCAGTGCTGTTGTCGGTGATCGCCTCGACTGTGTCTTTGCGCAGATATCTGAAAGTCTGATGCTCACATCCGCCGACGATTGCGAGCGCGTTCGGAGAGGAACGGTACTGGTACTTCGTCGGGCCGTTCAGAACGATTCGGGAAACAATGATATGGTGTGGACCAGTGACGAAAGGAAATGAATGATGACCAAGAGCAAAGCCATCAGGCAGGTTTGCGCGGTGAGCCTTACGAGCGCACTGTGCCTTGCCATTTCCGTTGCTCCCGATTCGCCGATGATTGAGAACGCTTACGCCAACAACACGTATAGCAATCTGGTGGACGCCCAGAACGAGAAAGCCGCGAGTGCGCAACGTGAGGCGGAGCTGCGAGCTCAGCTTGCCGGCGTTCGCGAGGATCTGGCGGACAAGATCGTTGAGCTTGACGAACTGACCAATACCAAGATTCCCGCCGCGCAGGCGGCCGTCGACCAGGCCAATTCGGAGGCTGCGAGCGCGCAAAGCGAGGCTGAGGCCGCTTCCGCACGTCTTGAGGCCGCGCAGAAGGACAAGGAAAACCTCGAAGCGCAGATTGAGCAGACGGGCAAGGATTATGACGATGCCCATGCTGCCGTGGCTCAGATGGCGCGTGAGGACATGCAGGGGTCGGATGCGTCCACGGTGATGAGCGTGGTGACTGGTTCCACCAGCACGCAGGAGTTCATCAACTCCATGCAGTCGCGTGACTCGTTGTCCAGGACCGAGTCCAATGCCGCGATGGATGCCGCGAATACGTTGAGCACGTCCATGAACCGCAGCAAACGGCTTGAGGCGATCGAAAAGCAGATTGCCAATCTGAAGACGGTCGCCGAAACCAAGGCGGTCGAAGCGCAGCAGGCCGCGGCTTCCGCGCAAAGCCAGCGTGATGCGCTCGATCAGTTGAGGGCGGAAGGCGAGACCCGTCGTGCCGAGCTGGAAAGCCAGCAGTCCGAATTGACGGGAAGCGTGGCGCAGCAGGCCGCGCAGACCGTGCTTCTGCAATCGCAGGTCGATTCGTATAATCGCCTGTATGCTGCGGAGCAGGCGGCCGCCGCGAACCAGGCCAACTCTGGTACCCAGGGGCAGGCCGAGCCGAGCAACAATACGAACAATAATTCGAGTAACAATAATTCGAGTAACAATAATTCGAGTAACAATAATTCGAGTAACAATAATT
>CAVEVJ010000031.1:0-2036 GCA_963619075.1 Acidaminococcaceae bacterium | reverse complement strand
ATAAGGAAGAACAGCGCGACGGCCAGCAGCAACGCGATGGAAAGCACGCCGATGGATGCGCTGCCGGTCAACGCGGTGGTGGTCGCCACGAGGAACGTACCGAGAATCGAAGCGGTCTTGCCGAAGATGTCGTAGAAGCCGTAATACTCGTTAGCGTGGTTCTTCGGAATGATCTTGCCGTAGTAGGAGCGCGACAACGCCTGTATGCCGCCCTGGAACATGCCTACGAGAATCGCGAGAATCCAGAATTCTGTAGCGGAACGCAGGAAGAACGCGGCGAAGAACACAATGCACATATAGGCCACCACGGCCGCGAGGATCATGTTCTTGGAACCGAATCGTCCGGCCAGCCTTCCGTACAGCATGGAGCTCGGAAATGCCACGAACTGCGTTGCCAGCAGTGCGGCCACCAGTTGGGTGGAATCGATGCCGAGCTGGGTGCCGTACGAGGTGCTCATGGAGATGACCGTGTTCACGGCGTCGATATAGAAGAAGAACGCGATCATGAACATCCAAAGCGGTTTGTTGCCGCGAATGGCTTTGAACGTCGCTGCCTGTTCCACGAACGTGTTGCGGATTGCCTGCCCGGTTTGGCTTGCTGTCGCGCGGTAATGTGTCTGCTTGTAGCTGGTCAGCAGCGGAATGGTGAACGCCACCCACCATGCGGCGGTGATCAGGAACGATATGCGTATGCAGGTGACCGTACTCATGCCAAGCAGAGCGGGGCCTGCGAAAATCAGCGCGATGCATGCGATGAACGGTACTGTGGATCCGATGTACCCCCATGCGTAACCATGGGAGGATACGCGGTCCATGCGGTTGTTCGAGGTGGTGTCGACCAGCATTGAATCGTAGAACGTGAGTGAACCGTTCAATCCGATGGTCGCAAGCACATACACAACAAGGAATGCGAACCAGCCGAGCGGCATTGCCATCGCGCAGCACATGACCACGCCGGTCAGGAAGAATCCCGTGAAGAAACGGATTTTCATGCCCTGAACGTCCGCGATGGAACCAAGCAGCGGCATCAAGGCGGCGATGATCAGCGATGCAATGGTCTGCGCGTATCCCCAAGTCGACATGATGTTCGTTTCGCCGGCCTCCTGCAACAGGGAATTGGCGTAGATCGGCACCACGGCGGTTGAGAGCAGCACGAATGCGGAGTTACCGATGTCGTATGCGATCCACTGTGTTTCGCGGGTGGTCAATCGTGTGCCTTCCATGAACTTGGCTACGTGTGATTGAGGCGTTTCGACACTGGGACTGTCCGTCATTTGTTGACTCTTTCTAGATAAATGTCAATTGTGAGTCCATCTTATTTCATCGTAGGGGTGATTGGCTATGGTCGGGACCGTACAACATGAACAGCCTATGAACAACACCTTGTCATGTGGTGGCGGGCGGCTGGGTATGCGCTGAAAAGGCTATGCTTATGCAAGGTAGGAGAACGGTTTGCCGGCTACCGTTTGCAGTTGGGCGGGGCTGGTTGTATAGTTAAAAAGTTGTGTGTTCTGCCTCGCGTGCATATGCGGGGGTCCGAACGCGCAGACTTGCAAGTCAATAGTAATTATAGGGAGTCCATTATGGCAGCTCGTTGCGCAGTGTGCGGCAAGGGACCGCAGACCGGTTTCACCGTTTCGCACTCACATATTCGCAATAAGCGCACCTTCCGCCCGAATCTGCAGCCGGTTCGCACCACCATCGACGGCGAGAACGTTCGCGTTCGCGTTTGCGTCAAGTGCCTCAAGGCTGGCAAGGTTCAGCGCGTTGAAGCGTGAATCGCGAAATAACAGCTTGAAACCCCGGTAGACTTTGGTTGCCGGGGTTTTGCTTTTCTTGAGAAAGCGTCGTCGATGCGGATGAAGGGGTTGAGACGGTAAAGCGGCCATATGACGGATAGTGGGAAATTTCTAGGTTAGAGGTCCGGACGATTTCCTGGACATGCAGGGAAGCATGAAAGGGAATCGTCCGGATTCCCGTTACAGGACAAAATGTGTGTTTGAGGGTGCGTGCCGTTCGGTGGTGTCCTGGTATTG
>CAVEVJ010000030.1:0-2936 GCA_963619075.1 Acidaminococcaceae bacterium | reverse complement strand
CAGTAAGCGCCTCCAGCCGGGCCCATCCCCAGGTGCGTCTGTTGCTTGGCCTTCGTTGGGCGAGTATCGCGGTCACGGTGGATGCGACCAACACCGACATATCCGTAAGCATATGACCGGCGTCCACCAGCAAGGCCAGGGATCCGGTAATCGCCGAGCTCACGACTTCGGCGAGGAAGATCGTCGCAGTAAGCGCAAGCGACGCCATCAAACGTTTCTGATGTTCGGAATTCATATCCGAAGCAATGCCATGCACATGATCGTGCGCCATATTCAATTCCTTCCACATAAGTTGGATGACATATTGAAATTGCTTCTCAATACCATTTTCATTAGCTCTAAAACGCAGAAACCCCAGCCCGAAGGCTGGGGTTCGTATGCTGTTGAATCTGTTTATCAGAAGCCGAACTGCGCGGCGGTTTCCTTCAGCGTCTCGGCGGAGCGCTTCAGGGCGGCCAGCTCGCGGTCGGACACCGGAGTGTTGATTGCGGTGTTGACGCCGGAACGGTTGAGCAGGGTCGGCACGGACATGCAGACATCGGAGATTCCGTGGAAGTCATGCAACATGGAGCTCACCGGAAGGATTCGGTTGGAATCACGCATGACGGCCTCGATGATGTCGACGCCGGACATGCCGATAGCGTAGTTGGTAGCGCCCTTGCCGTTGATGATCTTGTAGGCAGCGTTCTTGACTTCCTGGTGAATCTGCTCACGCACTTCGGCATCAAGCGGATCATGGCCCGGCAGCGGGGTCCAGTCACACATCGGGACGCCACCGATGGTGGCGGAAGCCCACAGCGGAACCTCGGAATCGCCATGCTCGCCGGCAATGTAGGCGTGCACGTTCTTGACGTTGACGCCGGTCTGCTGGGCGATCAGGAAGCGAAGACGGGCGGAGTCAAGGTTGGTGCCGGAGCCGAAGACCTGGTTCGCCGGCAGTCCGGAGATCTTCTGCGCAACGTGGGTGGCGATGTCGACCGGGTTGGTGATGAGCATGAAGATGGCGTTCGGAGCGACTTCCACAAGACCCGGGATGATGGACTTCAGGATGTTGATGGTGGCACCGACCAGCTCAAGGCGGGACTGACCAGGCTTCTGACGCGGTCCGGCGGTGATGACGATCATGTCGGCGTCACGGCAGATCTCCGGATCGTCGGATCCGGCGATGGACACGGTCGGATAGAAGCTGGAGCCGTGCTGCATGTCGAGCACTTCGGCCTCGACACGTTCCTTGGCGATGTCTTCAAGCACGATCTCACGTGCGACGCCACGCTGAGCGGCAGCGAAAGCGAGAGTGGAGCCGACTGCACCGGCACCGATGATAGCGAGCTTTGTGGGCTTGATTGGTGAATCCACCATGTGCTTACCTCTCTTAATCAAAGAATATCCCGCTGTTAGCAGGTTTCTCTCAAAATTCCTTTTCAACTGTAGCCACACAGCATGACGTTTCGGGCTTGATAACACGGGTTTTCACGGCTGAAAAGTGATTTTCGTCACAGAGTATGTGAGCGTTCACATCGATGAATCCGCCATCTGCGCCCCGAAAACACGTAGGAGCTTCCAAGCCTTATCCAATGGACTGTTCCACGATTTGCGCCGCCAGATGATCGTCCACCTCCGCCTTCAGCATCACGCCGTCGTCGCGGTATTCAATGGCGATGACCTTGCCGTACTCCCTCACCTTTGACATAAGCGATCCGGCGGAATACGGCATCAACGCCTCCACATGCACGTTCGGCGCAGGCAACATCGATTCGACCAATTCACGAAGCTCGGCCACACCATCCCCGGAATACGCGGATACGATATACGCCTCGGGCATCAGCGATTCGATGCGCTCCCGCATGGAGGAATCCATAAGGTCGGACTTGTTGAACACGATGATGGATGGAATGCTTTCCACGCCATCGATGTCGGCCAGCACATCGTTGACCGCGTCGATCTGCGAGAACGGGTCCGGATGGGAGCCATCCACAACGTGCACGATCAAATCGGCTTCGGCGACCTCCTCAAGCGTCGATTTGAACGCTTCGATCAGCTGCGTGGGAAGGCGACGCACGAAACCGACCGTGTCGACGTACGCATACAACCGGCCATCCTTGGCCCGCGCACGCCTGACCGCCGTGTCCAGTGTGGCGAACAACGCGTTCTCGACCAATTCGGCCGAACCGGTCAGACGGTTCGTCAACGATGATTTGCCGGCGTTCGTATACCCGACGACGGCCACCGTCGGCAACCCGAATCTGCGACGGGCGCCGCGTTTGACATCGCGCGCCGGAGCCATCGCGGCGATCTGCCGACGCAGTTTCGCGATACGACTGCGAATCACACGACGGTCCATCTCGATCTTTGTCTCACCTGGGCCACGAGAACCGATGCCCGCGTCTCCGGCGGCGCGACCGCCTGCCTGTCGGGACAACGATCCACCCCAACCACGCAATCGCGGCAGCATGTATTCCAGTTGGGCCAACTCGACCTGCGCCTTGCCCTCACGGGATGTGGCATGCTGAGCGAAGATATCAAGAATGACCGCGGTGCGATCGACCACTTTCACCTTGGTGGCGTCTTCCAGGGCACGGCGCTGGCTCGGAGGCAGATCATCGTCCACAACGATGGTGTCGGCTTCCTCCTGCGCCACGATGTTCGCCAGTTCACGCGCTTTTCCGGAACCGACGTACGTGGCCGCATCCGGCCGCATGCGATGCTGCAGCAGACCGTCGCACACCACCGCACCAGCGGTTTCGGCGAGCGCCGCCAGTTCCCTCAATGATTCTTCGGCGGCGGCCTGCGTGGTTTCGCGGCTTGACCATACGCCTACGAGCACGACCCGTTCGAGGCGCACCTTTCGGTATTCGACTTCCGTCACGTCCTGCAGCTCACCCAGGCCGGACACATGCTTGAGCGCGTTGCGTGATTCGCGTTCCTGCCACTGTTCG
>CAVEVJ010000029.1:0-4121 GCA_963619075.1 Acidaminococcaceae bacterium | reverse complement strand
GACGCTTAGCGACAGCAGGGCGCCCTGCGGCACATCCATCGAATACGTGTCATCGGATGCCTCGGTCTGCTCGATATTATCGAAACCTGCGTTTCTCAACGCATTGATGGGGTCTTTGCCGGCATCGCTGCTCGCATCGAGGATATCGGAGGGAACAGTGGCCTGCTCTATGCCCTTCGATACCACCACGGTCACTTTCTGATTACTGCGTTTGCCCACGTGGTCGCCGACGTTTTCGGGACTTGTGCGGATGATGTTCCCTTCTTCAATGGTGTCGCTGTATTCTTCGGAGGTCTCGTATTCGATGTCCGAGAACTTGAGCAGTTCCTCGTAGGAGCTCCACCTCACGTTGGTGATGGTGCACGCCGTGGAGGAGTCACAGGTGAGGTCTTCCGGTTGTGGCATGGTCCAGTAGCTGCCGGGCCCCTTGAAATACCACCAAGCCCAGCCGCCCGATGCGGCCGCAAGCAGAGTCACCACAATGATGGTGACGATGATTGCGATCTTGCGTTTGTGGGATGTCCCATCTTGTTGCTGTTCGTCCTCGTCGAAATATTCCGCGTCATTCCAGTTGTCCGTCTTGCCGTTCTCGGCACCGGAACCCAAGGTATTGGGGTCGTATGAGAACTGGGCGGTCGCCTCAGGATCGATCTGCGGCTGTACGGTCGGCTGCGCAGGCATGACGGTGGTCTGACTCGGCATGACGGTGGTCTGACTCGATGCGACGGAGTCGAGCGGCGCTGTATGGTCGTCGAACTGTCTGGTCGGCGGAGCAGGTGGGGCTGGAGGTGCCGTGGCGATGCCTGCTGGGACTGTGCTTTGAGCGTCGGGGGAGGAGAGGCAGTATTGCCAGTCCTCAAGTGTGAGCTTTGAACGCAACTCCTGTAGCTGCGCCAACGCCACTGACGCATCCGCCGGGCGAGCATTCACTTCACGTCGCACGAGATGGCTGATGAAGTCCGCCACGTCGGCGTTGATGCCTGGGCACCTGGTCAATAGGCTTGGCACATCCTCATGCACATGCTTGAACACCAATGTCACAGGATTGTCGGACGAGAAGGGCACTTCGCCGGTCAACATCTCCCACGCCATGATTCCAACGGAGTACAGGTCTCCCTGCGCGGTGGCCTGGTTGTTCTGAATCATCTCCGGCGCAAGATACGCGGCAGTGCCCAGCAACATACCCGTGGAGGAAAGCGTGGCCTGCGAAGCGGCCCTGGCCAGACCGAAATCGGTGATCTGCACATGCCCGCGATCATTGATCAGAATGTTCTCGGGTTTGATGTCTCTATGGACCACTCCGACGCGATGCGCGGCGGACAGCCCCTCCAAGGTCTCGCCGACGATGCGCAAGGTCTCCCGCACGGTGAATATGTGCTGATGGTTCATCTCGTACCGAAGATTCACCCCATGCACATATTCCATGACCAGATAGTTGAGACCGTCGAACACTCCGGTGTCGTACACCTGCACGATATGCGGATTGGCGATGGCCGCAGCCGAACGAGCCTCACGATGGAAGCGTTCCACGAATTGCTCTCGTTGAGGGCCCTGAGCAAGCTGTGTGTGCATGATTTTGACGGCCACGGTACGTCCAAGCCGCTCGTCGACGGCCTGATACACCGTGGCCATGCCACCGTCCGCGATTTTGCCGACAACCCGATATCGGCCTTCGACGACCAGGTTTTCAGGGGTATGTGACGCTTCACTCATGGTTGATCGGTATGATTCCTTCTTCGCGGACGACTTCGCGATAATCGTGTTCTCACTTCAGTGTACAAGCACCGTTTCGTAGATTTTGCAATCGTTGCGCATCATTGTCCGCGCTGGACTGTTGGCACGAAACGCGCGCATGTTTCAATCAGCGCGTTTTCCCGTTCCTCAGGCAATGCCAACGACCGAATGGCGGTTTCTGATTCGGACCACAGTTCGGCGATCCTGCCGCGCGACCTCTCGATGGCTCCTGTGCTTTCGAACAATGCGATGGCGCGGTTCACCTGCTCTTCGGAACGTGCCGGCGATTCCCACATGCCGACCAGCTCGGCCTTCTCTTCGGATGTCGCCGCATTGAGAGCGTCCGCGAGCAGAACGGTGCGCTTTCCCTCTCGAATATCGCCTCCAACAGGCTTGCCGGTGTTCCGACTCGAACCGATGACGTCCAGAAGATCATCCGCGAGCTGGAACGCCAACCCGAGGGGCAGTCCGATCGCCAAGGCACGTTCGCGGGCGGATCGCCTGGTCTCCCCGGCAGCGAGCATACCGAACTCCAACGGAGCGATGGTGGTGTAGCTTGCGGTCTTCCAACGGAACACGTTCAACGACGTTCGAGCCAACTCCTCCGGATTGTTCAGAGGATTGAGCTCCACCGCTAGGTCCAACACCTGCCCGATCTCGACTTCGCGATGCATGTTCAGGAAAGCGGAGATGATATCAGGGCCGCAATCGAGCCCGTCCACGGATCTGTTGACGATATCCACACTGGACGTGGCAAGCATATCTCCCAACATGATGCCCAATCCACGGCCTATCGCGTCATCGCCGGACTGCGTGGCCAAGGCGCGGTGAGCGGATGGTTTTCCACGACGCAAATCAGAATCGTCGATAATGTCATCATGTACGAGGGCGCCGGTCTGAAATACCTCGATCGCGCATGCGAGACCGAACACCTCATCAATATGCTTCTCGATATCCTCGCCGGACGCGAACGCGCGGAAAGCCTCCAATGTGAGCAGGGCACGAAGCCTCTTGCCGCCTTCGCTTGACGTAACCGCCTGCGCAGCCACGGCATCGGCCAAACGTTTGCACTGGCCGGCTACCGCATCACTCTCATCATCAGCATGAAGAAATGCGAAATCTTCCACAAAAGAGACGATGCGGGATTCAATCTGTTCCAAGTCGGTGGGGTTGCTCATAAAGAACAGTTATCCACAGGCGCGAGACAAGATCGAATCTCAATGATTGCAACGCATACAGGGGTGTAAAACATCGCATGAAACACCGAAAAGAGCTTCCTCCGACCACAGGGGCCGAAAAACGAGCCTTCGACTTCGCAAGTAGTGCATAGTGCGTAATAACGATGCAACAAGCGTCTGACGAACATGACCAACATGCCAAGGAGGGCGGAACCATGGAAACAGACAAACCGAACAGTACGAAGGCACGCGACGTCGCCGTGATTGACAGTACCGAGATGCAACAAGTCGAAAACCAACTGAACCAATGCCATCGGGAGGATGGCATGGTCAGCGCCGCGAGAATGGTTATGAAAGAGCCATTCACGCACTGGATGGACAAACTGGCGGACGCGTCGGCGGCGGAAGCCGCGGTCGGTGACCCGCATCGATATGAGGCGTGCGCCGAACGGTCCGATGCCGCGTCGGACGCATGCATACTCGACAGAACGGATGTGCTGGCGCTCGCGGCGAGTATGAACTGGACGCTTTCCATGCGGGATGCGTTGCTCGTTTCCATCATCATCGGCGAGGAACGGGCCTCGCGGGAGTATCCCATGGGATTCGTCGAACGGCCGATGTTGGCGAGCAACGCGCGCAGACTGGAGACGCTGCTGAATGAATCGTTCCGCGATCCGCAGGCGAAACCCAATATGGAACGTTGCGAACGGGGAATCGACATGCTGTTCCAGATATTCTTCATGGTGCCTGAGCGATACCGTGCGCAGCCGCTTGCCGTGATCAGCTACATCCTGTGGTGGTTGGGCCGGGACACCGGGGCTATGCAATGCGCGTTGGACGCTCTCGAAGTGGACGAGGGATGCTCCCTGGCCGCGATCGTATGTTCCGCATGCCAACGTCATATCGGTCCGGCTTGGGTTCATGAAACATAAGGCAACACGCCGTAATCCATGTGCTCTTCATAAGGAAGGCCGGGTTTTCGGGAATAATCGTCCTGCCGGGATGGTTTACTCACATAGTTGTAAATTTGCCCTTGCCAGAAGTGGGCCCATATGGTATACACTTCCCGGCAGGATCAATAGGAGGATAAGTTTGGCCACCAAGGAAACGACGGCAAGCATGGAACAGGCTGATCTGACCGAAAAGACCACCTCCACGAAGAAAGCCACTGCACGTAAGGCCTCCACCAAGAAGAGCTCGGCGAAGAAG